>JAGAIH010000194.1 GCA_017626655.1 Clostridia bacterium
ACTTTCCTACCGCTTTTTGGATTTCGGCCCCCAAAAAAACAAGCAATTGTATCAATTGTTTTAACACTTCTACCCGCATGGTTGTAGGAGCGTAACTGTAATCCCGGTAAGTTGGCTTACAAATACTCTCCTCATCCACCGCTTCGCGGTCCCCCTTCTCCGCTGGAGAAGGCAAGGGAACGGTCAACGCACCGACAAACCCAAATTTGAACATTTTGCAATCGCCTACAGTACCTTAATTTTATCACAGATCAGGGTAAAATTACAGGAATATTTCCGCAAAAAACCTTGCAAAAATCAAACAAACGCGGTATAATAAGAGCATGATCCGTAAGGAGGTGACCGCCGTGCCCATTGGCATATCCATGCAAACCGTTCCCACCTACCGCCTGTCCGCCTTCCGCAGATTCCTGCCGGGCGAGCGCCACATCACCCGAGTGGAATCCGGCGATGTCCTGCTTCTGATGCTGGAGGGTACGCTTCGCTTTACCGAGGACGGGGTACCCGTAGAGCTGACGAGGGGGGAATACTACGTCCAGCAGAGGGGACTCCTCCAGGACGGCCCCGAGAGCAGTGACTGTCCCTACTACTTCTATCTGCATTTCGGGAATAGCGTCTGGAGCGACGAGGCCCCCAACCTCCCCCGACGGGGCTTGTTCGATCCCGAGGCCCTTCTCCCCTTGCTTCGGGAGCTGAATAACGCTGAAAACGAGGATGCTCCTCGGATCGTCAAGAACGGTCTGCTCTGTACGGTCCTGTCCCGCCTGTTCCGTGGCCAGGTCCGCAGTGAGCGGGACAGGCTGGTGGATCATATGGTACGCCGTCTGACCCAGGATCTGCAAAGCCCGCCCTCCCTGGCCGAACTGGCGGCGTCCTTCCATTTCAGCGAGAATTACCTCATCCGCATCTTTCGGGAGACCCTGGGGACCACACCTCACGCCTATTTGAGCGCCGCGCGGATCCGTAAGGCCAAGCTGCTTTTGTCCACCAGCAACATCACGGCCGAGCGCGTAGCCTACGAATGCGGATTTGCGGATTACGCCCATTTTTACCGCATGTTTCGAAGGGACACCGGATGCTCGCCCAAGGAGTATCGGCAGGAAATGCTTTCAAAGAGGGGATGAGCTTGGACATAGGCATTGATGGCGGCAGTTCTTGCGGTTAGGGCATTCGACTTTGCCACGCTTATCTCCACCAGAAAAAGGACGGCAAAAGCCGTCCTTTTTTGCTGTGTGGAGATCAGAGGACGAAAGGCCCTGTGCAAGCTGCAAGCGAGTAAAAAAACACTACTCTGCGGCGGCAACAGCCGCGGAGGGCAGCTTGATGCCGAGCTTGCCCAGCCCATCCGAAGCAACGCGGAGGATGGGGTGTGGGTTCAGACTCCCTTCGCGCTTGCGCGCTGATTGACGCAACGACTTGTGTCAAAAACAGCAAAAAACTTGAAATGTTCACGGAATTGTGCTATAATGAAATAGCATAGCAAATCAGTACGAAGAATACGACAGCTTCCCAAGATACTGAAGGAGAATTCCAATATGAAAGCACATCCCGCCTGGAGCTATGCTCCCTACCGCCCCCCTTTCTTTGAGGTGGGTGACATCTATATCTGCCGTATCGTGCCAAGTGAGCACATGATCCATATGGAATGGCTTCCTTGCAACGTCACCGATCCGTATACGGTTTTCTGCCGTCCGCGGGGCGAGGATACATTTACTACCGTCGGACAAACTGCGGGAACGGAATTTGATATTACCGGACTTGCATCTGACCGAGATTATGAGTTTTACGTAATGACAGGCTCTCAAAAGAGCCGCGTGCGTCTGGCGCGAACAGGCGCGTGCGTGGGGACGGTCATCAACTATCTCCATCCCGATGACGGCGCTTATGCCTTTTCGGGACATTATCTCTGCTCTCCTTCCCTGGTCAAGCATCCGGATGGCTATCTTTTGGCATCCATGGACGTCTTCGCAGGAACCTACCCGCAAAATCTCACCCTCATTTTCCGCTCAGACGACGGGGGCGAGAGCTGGCATTACGTCAGTGAGCTCTTTCCCTGCTTTTGGGGAAAGATGTTTATCCATGACGGAGCGCTGTATATGGCGGGTGTTTCCACGGAATACGGTGATCTGTTGATCGGTCGCTCGGAGGATGGCGGCATGACCTTCAGCGAGCCCACCGTTCTTTTACGGGGCGGTAACGGCAAAAACGGTGAGGCGGGGGTGCACAAAAACCCCCAGCCGGTCGTTGAATTCGAGGGCCGCCTGTGGATGAGCTGGGAGTGGGGCGCGTGGGCACGCGGCTACCATGCCGCCTCGGTTGCCTCGGTACCGCTGAACTGCGATCTGTTGGATGCCGGTAACTGGACCTTTGCCGAACCCATCCAATACGATCCCAACTGGCCTGGTGTACCAAAGGGCGAAAGCGCGGGCAACATTGAGGGGATGCTTGTGAAGGTGGGAGGCGAATTACACAATATCATGCGCTACAGCATGGACAGACTGGAGCGAAAATGGGGCTTGGTTGTGGATTACAAGGTCAACACCGATGATCCGGAGGCCCCGCTGGAGTACGTCGGTTGCATCGAATACCCCTGCAATAACGCCAAATTTGCCATCGTGTACGATTCGATCACCGAGAACTATATCTCGATTGGCTCCCGTATCTATGACGGAGAGAGGCTCCACGCAAGAGATCTGCTCTCTCTCCTTGTTTCGAAGGATTGCAAAGAGTGGCACGTAGCATGGGATGAAATCGATATGCGTGGCATCGACTCGGGGGCAATCGGCTTCCAATACGTCAGCATGGAGATCGACGGTAAGGATCTGATCTACCAGTGTCGCACCGCCATGAACGGCGCACACAACTACCACGATTCCAATTATGCTACATTCCATCGAGTAAGCGATTTTCGGGAAAAGATTGAAAAAGTCCTTTGAAGACCGACACTGATAATTGTACCTAAGCAGGACCTCAGCTGTAGATCCTTGTGTAATTCGTATAAAAACACACCCATGACTTGACAAACCCGCTTCAATGTTATATAATAAAATGATAAAGAGAGACCATACCGAAGGGAGGGATACGCCATGCGCAGGTCCACCAAGCTGCTGATCGCGTTTACCATCCTGGGCCTCGCGCTGGTGATGCTCCTGACAGCCATATACAGCCCCCAAGCCAAGGAGGAGGAGCTGAAGACCGCCACCGTCACCCTCGGCGCATACCGTTACGAGCTGGTTGGCTCCGTTCCCAAGCACCGCGGAAACGCGGATATCTACGACATCATCTTCAAAGCCTCCGACGGTCAGCAGTATCAGATCGCCCGCTTCTACAAGGAAGAGGCCGAGGCGCTGTCGGGGCATACCGTCACGATCCGCTATCTGGAAAACGAGGGCAGCTGGGTTGGCTCCCACGCCGTCGCTGAGCTGACCGAGGGGGAAACGGTCCACTACACCCTTGAGGAGTGGAACAGGACCCGACGAAACAAGGTGTGGATCGTGCCCCTGCTGTTCGTTCTGCCTTTCCTTGCCGTTCTCTGCTACGTGCTTGAGGATGTGTTCGGTATCTTTGGTCGCGCCAACCGCCATCGCCGCCATTCCCGCCAAAAAGCCGCCCGCGCCGAGCAGCTGGCCGAGCTGTCAAACCGCCCCCGCAACTTCCCCAACACCACCTGGCAGACCGAGGACGGGAAACTCACGGTCACCGTGGACGAACAGGGCCGCGCCACGGGCGTGATTCGTATCCCCGAGGGCGAGGGAGTCCGCTCCATCCCCGTGATCTTCGACGATACCGCCCATACCACCATCCGCATGGCTCCTCTTGAAGCAGGGGAGCGGGTAGGCCCCTACATCGAGATCTGGGAGGGGGACTACGACTACCCCGACCGATTCACCGCCAAGCCTGTGAAGACCGCTTATTTCAAGAAAGGAAAGACCCTGACCGTTCGCCGCAGAGACGGGGAAGGGCTGTAAATACTATGAAGGAGTGGGTCTATACACACCCCCACGACCCCATGCTCCTGACCATGCACGACTGCACCGTCACCCGCATCGACCTGGAGACCTCCGAGGACAGCACACGCATGATCTGGCATCTACCCGACGGCATCTGGGTCGCCCCGGAAATCGCGGGCGAGGGGATCACGAAGACCTGCCGTACCGCCGAGGCCTGCGCCGTCTTTGAAGCGAAGCACCCCGACACCGAGTGGGATCAGGAGGCTTCCATCTGCATGAAAAGCCGTTGGCACGGCAAGGATAAGCGCATGAACACCGAGACCTGGGTATACGTGACCGTCCCCGAGCTTGCCCAGGCCATGCAAAAGGACGGCTGGTCCCTGGAGATCGTCAACACCTACACAGAGGGGCGTATATTCCTGGTCACAGGCGAGATCCATACCCCGAAGGAGCGTCGGTGGCGTCAGTTCCGCATGACCTTCACCGCCGAGACCGCAAGCTACTTTTGGGATGCCATCCGTCCC
>JAGAIH010000195.1 GCA_017626655.1 Clostridia bacterium
ACCACAGCCAGCACCGTATGCTCATGACCCTGGCCCGACAGCAGGAGCATACCCCCTCCCAGAAGGAGCTGGCCCAGCGGCTGGGCATCAGCGCCGCCGCCGTTACTGCCACCCTCAAGAAGCTGGAAAAGGAAGGGTACATCACCCGCTCCATGACCGATGAGGACAACCGCAAGAACGAGATCCGCATCACCGACAAGGGGATCTCCAAGCTCCTGGATGGTCGCGCCATTTTTGAGTCCTCCGACCGCACCATGTTCGAGGGCTTCACCCCCGAGGAGATGGCTACCTTCATCGCCTACATGGAGCGCATCGACCGCAATCTGGACGCCGCCGGCGTTCCCACCGACCCCCCGCCCCCTGAGCACAGCCACAAGCCCCCCCGCGAAAGAAAGGAAGTGTGATCTTGACCGCTTCAAATACCCAACCCCAAGTAAACGCCACCCGGACCGAGCGTCTGCGGTGGTTCAAGTACGTAAAGCCCTACCTGCCGTGGTTCATCATAGGGCCCCTGCTCATGATCGTGGAGGTCATCGGCGAGGTGGTCCTGCCCCGCCTGCTGGCCTACATCATCGATTTCGGCGTCAACCACGATCTGGAGGACGCCCCCGCCTGGCTGACCTGGACCTACGACGCCCTGGGCCAGAGCTTTGATAACCCCGACGCCCCCCTCATCGTCGCCCTGACCGTGGGAATGCTCCTCACCTCGGTGCTCATGATGATCGGCGGTGTGGGCGGCGCCTACTTCGGCGCCAAGGCCTCGGTGAACTTCGCCGCCGACCTCCGCGCCGACATCTACCGCAAGGTCCAGCAGTTCTCCTTCGCCAACATCGACAAGTTCAACACCGGCTCCCTGGTGACCCGCCTCACCAACGACGTCACCCAGCTCCAGAACTTCGTCAACACCCTGCTCCGCATGGCCCTCCGCTCTCCCGGTATGCTCATCGGCGCCCTCATCATGGCCATCACCCTGAACCGTCAGCTGGCCCTGGTGCTGGCCGTGGCGGTCCCCGCCATCCTGGTGGTCATCCTCCTCTTCCTCCGCGTGGGCTTCCCCCGCTTCAACGCGGTGCAGGAGAAGGTGGACGGTCTCAACGCCAACGTTCAGGAGAACATGACCAACGTCCGCGTGGTCAAGTCCTTCGTCCGGGAGGAGCATGAGAGCGAGCGCTTCGCTCAGACCAATGCCGACCTCAAGCGGGCGGGCCGCCGCGCCATGATGGTCATGATCTGGATGTCCCCCCTCATGACCTTCTTCATGAACGGCGCGGTCATCGCGGTGCTGTGGTTCGGCGGTAACATGGTGCTGTCCCCCGACAGCGGTATGCTGGTGGGCGACCTCACCGCCTTCGTCACCTACATCACCCAGATTTTGTCCTCCCTCATGATGGTGACCATGCTCTTCATGCAGGCCTCCCGCGCCATGGCCTCGGGCAAGCGCATCAAGGCGGTCATGAACGAGGAGATCGACATTTCCGACCTGAACGCCGCTTATCCCGACAAGCAGGTGGAAAGAGGCGAGATCGAGTTCAAGCACGTCACCTTCCGCTACTACAAGGGCAGTGAGGGCAAGGTGCTGGACGACGTCAGCCTCAAGATCGAGGCAGGCTCCACCGTGGGCATCATCGGCTCCACGGGCAGCGGCAAGACCACCCTGGTCTCCATGATCCCCCGCCTGTACGACGCCGACGAGGGCGAGATCTTGGTGGACGGTGTCAACGTCCGCGACTACAGCCTCTACAACCTCCGCGAGGGGGTGGGCATGGTGCTGCAAAAGAACGTCCTGTTCTCGGGTACCATCGAGGATAACCTCCGCTGGGGCGACGGGGAGGCCGATCTGGACACCATCCGCGCCGCCGCCGATTCCGCCCAGGCTGACGGCTTCGTTATGGGCTTTGCCAAGGGCTACGAGTCGGATCTGGGCCAGGGAGGTACCAACGTATCGGGCGGCCAGAAGCAGAGGCTCTGCATCGCCCGCGCTCTCCTGAAAAAGCCCAAGATCCTGATTCTCGACGACTCCACCTCCGCCGTGGACACCGCCACCGAGGCCCGCATCCGCGAGACCTTCCGCGGGGCCCTGAAAGACACCACCAAGATCATCATCGCCCAGCGCATCACCTCGGTGATGGAGGCGGATCAGATCGTGGTGGTCAACGAGGGGCGCATCACGGGAGTGGGTACCCACGACGCCCTGCTCCGCTCCAACGTGGAGTACCGAGAGATCTACGACTCCCAGATGGAGGCCGCCAAGCAGAAGGCCGAGCTGGAGAAGGAACTCCATAACGGTGGGGAGGTGAACGCGTAATGGCCGCAAGAAGTCTGCAAGAACTGAAAAAGCGATACGCTTCCCTGGGTAAGGTCCCCAAGGGAGGCCCCGGCGGCGGTCCCAGAGGCCGCGGTCCCCGTCCCAAGGGCAAGCCCAAGGACAGCCGCGCCACCGCCCGCCGTCTCATCGGCTACATCGGCGCCTACCGCTTCCGCCTCATTTTCGTATTCCTCTGTATGCTGTGCAGTACCCTGACCTCCATGGCGGGTACCTACCTCCTCCGCGACGTCTACAACGTCCTGACCCTCCCCGCTGACGGCGAGGTCTCGGCTCACACCGAGAGCATCCTGCTGAAGCTCTTCATGCCGGATCTGGCCGCCAACGCCACCCCCACGGTGGAGCAGCGCATCGGCTGTCTGGCCATCATCCTGGGCGTGCTGGGCGCCATCTACGCCATTGGTATTATCTCCAACTACCTCCAGGGCCGCCTCATGATCGCGGTGTCCCAGAACGCCGTGGAGAAGATCCGCAACGACCTCTTCAAGAAGCTCCAGCGTCTCCCCGTCCGCTACTTCGACTCCCACCCCACGGGCGAGCTCATGTCCCGCTTCACCAACGACGTGGACGCCATCGACATGATGATCAACTCCACCGTCACGGGCCTCATCTCGGGCGCCATCACCCTGGTGGGCACCCTGTTCATGATGATCTACACCAACTGGATTTTGACCCTCATTACCCTGGTGTTCATCCCCCTCTACCTCTTCGGAGGCGGTCTGATCGGTAAGAAGTCCGCCAAGTACCACGCCGCCCAGCAGGCCGCTCTGGGCGCCGTCAACGGCTACATCGAGGAGACCGTCACCGGCTCCAAGGTGGTCAAGGTCTTCAACCACGAGGCCGACTGCGTGGCCGAGTTCGAGGCTCTGAACGACGATATGCGCGACAAGCAGTTCAAGGCCCACTTCTATGGCGGCGCCATGGGTCCCATCATGCACAACCTCTCCAACCTCTCCTTCGCCGTCACGGCGGGCGTGGGCGGACTCCTGTGCATCTTCGCGGGCTTTGACGTGGGAGGACTCACCATCTTCTGCACCTACGCCCGTCAGTTCTCCTTCCCCATCAACAATCTGTCCATGCAGATGTCCACCATCTTCTCGGCCCTGGCGGGCGCGGAGAGAGTCTTCGCCGTCATGGACGAGATGCCCGAGGCTCCCGACCGTGTGGACGCCGTCCCCATGGAGAACGTCAAGGGCGAGGTCATCCTGGACGATGTCTCCTTCGGCTATCTCCCCGGGCAGACGGTGCTGAAGCACGTCAGCCTATACGCCCACGCGGGCCAGAAGATCGCCTTCGTCGGCTCCACCGGCGCGGGCAAGACCACCGTCACAAATCTATTGAACCGCTTCTACGACATTGACGAGGGCACCATCACCATCGACGGCATTGACATCCGCTCCTACCGACGGGACGATCTGCGGTCCAACATCGCCATGGTCCTCCAGGACACCCACCTCTTCACGGGTACCATCATGGAGAACATCCGCTACGGCCGCCCCGACGCCACCGACGAGGAGGTCATCGAGGCCGCCAAGACCGCCTCGGCCCACTCCTTCATCATGCGTCTGGAGCATGGCTACCAGACCGTCCTGGAGGGGGACGGCGCCAACCTCTCCCAGGGCCAGCGCCAGCTTCTGAACATTGCCAGAGCCGCCATCTCCAAGGCCCCCATCCTGGTGCTGGACGAGGCCACCTCCTCGGTGGACACCCGCACCGAGCGGCATATTGAGCACGGTATGGACCGCCTCATGAAGAACCGCACCACCTTCGTCATTGCCCACCGCCTCTCCACCGTCCGCAACTCCAATGCCATCATGGTCCTGGAGAAGGGCGAAATCATTGAGCGCGGCAACCACGACCAGCTTCTTGCTCTGAAGGGCCGTTACTACGAGCTCTACACCGGCAAGAAGGAGCTTGACTGACCTTGTGTGATCTCCTTCCCCCAAAACCCAAAATTTGAAATAACAGGAAGAAAAACTATGGAAATCAACAACAGAAAGCACTACCCCCGCCTCCGTGAGCTTCGCGCCGCCGCAGGTCTGACCCAGACCGAGATCGCTGACATCCTGGAGATGCAGCAGAACCAGTACAGCCGCTACGAGCGCGGCGAGCGTGAGCTGCCCATGCACCTGTTCGTCAAGCTGGCCGAGCATTACAAGGTGAGCCTGGACTACATGGTCGGGCTCTCGGATCAGCCCGCGCGCTGACCCGTGGAAACGGAAAACGGCATCCCGAAAGGGGTGCCGTTTTTGATGGTAAATTGGGGTTTAACGAACTGTTTGACGGAAGAGACCAGTATGTTTCTCGGTGGCTACTCATCCGTCACGCCCTTCGGGCGTGCCACCTTCCCTCACAAGGGAAGGCTCATTCAGTATGTTTTGCG
>JAGAIH010000196.1 GCA_017626655.1 Clostridia bacterium
CGTCACGCCCTTCGGGCGTGCCACCTTCCCCGCTGGGGAAGGCTAAGGAACGCGGCGTTCTCCCCTGCAAACCCAAATTTGAAATAAGGAGACAGACCCATCATGACCAACCGCGAACGCGCCATGAATATCCTGCATTACAAGCCCGCAGACCGCATGCCAGCCGTCCATTTCGGCTACTGGGCCGAGCTGCTGGTGGAGTGGGCCGAGCAAAGAAAGATCCCCCGCGAGCTGGCCGAGGGCAACTACGACAACAGCCCCAAGGACAAGGAGCTGGACAGGCTCATCGGCTGGGACTTCAACTGGAACAGCTGTACCGGCACCAACAACGGCCTGTGGCCCCATTTTGAGACCAAGGTGCTGGAGACCCTCCCCGACGGGACCCGCCGCGTGCAGAACCACGTGGGTCTCATCGAGAAAATCAAGCCCGGCATCACCTCCATCCCCTCGGAGGACGATTACCTCCTCAAGGACAGGGAAGCATTCGAGACCCTCTACCGTCCCAAGATGCAGTTCTTCCCCGAGCGGGTGGCGGTGGAGCATTACAAGCACTTCAACGAGACCCGTGACATGGAGACCCCCATCGCTCTCCATCTGGGATCCGTCATGGGGCAGATCCGTGACATCGTGTCGGTGGTGGGCATGAGCTACCTTATGTACGACGAGGACGAGGATCTGCTGGCCGACATCGTGGACACCTACGCCGATATGCAGTACGAGTGCGCCAAGGCAGTTTTGGAGACGGGTGCCAAGTTTGATTTCGCCCACTACTGGGAGGATATCTGCTTCAAGAACGGTCCCCTGCTCTCTCCCGAGATCTTCGACGAGCTCTGCGCCAAGCACTACAAGAAGCGCAACGATCTTTGCCATCAGTACGGCATCGACATCATCTCCCTGGACTGCGACGGCGTCACCGAAAAGCTCTTGCCCACCTGGTTCGAGAACGGCGTCAACACCATGTTCCCCATTGAGGTGGGTGTCTGGGGCGACCAGTTCGAGCCTGCCCGCAAGAAGTTCGGTAAGGGTATGCTGGGCGTGGGCGGCATGGACAAGACCGCCTTCCGCAAGGACAAGGCCGCCGTGGACGCCGAGATCGAGCGCATGAAGCGGCTGGCGGCCATGGGCGGCTTCATCCCCTGCCCCGACCACAGACTCATGCCCGGCACCAAATTCGAGCTGGTGCAGTACTACGCCGAGGAGATCAAGAAGATCCAGCTGTAAAACGGGATACGCGTCCCACGGTAGGTTTTTCCAAGGAGGCAGACTATGACATCCCGCGAATTGTGTTACAACATCCTGCACTACAAGCCCGCCGAGAGGCTCCCCGCCGTCCGCTTCGGCTACTGGCCCGACCTGCTTCAGGAATGGGCGGATCAGGGGCACATCACCCACGAGCAGGCCAGCCACCGCTTCGTGGCCGAGGCCGAGCTGGATCGGCTGATCGGCTGGGACTTCCCGTGGTACTGCACCACGGCCTCCCACATGGGACTGTACCCGCCCTTTGAGCAGAAGGAGCTGGAGACCCTGCCCGACGGCTCCAAGCGGATCCTGACCGCCAAGGGGGTCATCGAGCGGATCAAGCCCGGTATCACCTCCATCCCCTCGGAGGATGACTACCTCATGAAGGACAGGGAAGCCTTCGAGACCCTGTTCAAGCCCCGTATGCAGTACGTTCCCGAGCGGACCAATCTGGACTACTACATCCACTTCAACGAGCGCAGAGACCCCACCAAGCCCATCGGCATCAGCATCGGCAGTCTCATGGGGGATATCCGCGACATGACCACCGTCAAGGGCATGAGCTACCTCATGTACGACGAGGACGAGGAGCTGTTCGCCGAGCTGGTGGATACCTACGCCGATATGCAGTACGCCTGCGTGGAGGCCCTGCTCGCCACGGGAGCGCAGTACGATTTCGCCCACTACTGGGAGGATATCTGCTTCAAGAACGGCCCTCTGCTCTCCCCCACCCTGTTCCGTGAGCTTTGCGAAAAGCACTACAAAAAGCGCAACGACCTCTGCCGCCGCTACGGCATCGACATCATCTCCCTGGACTGCGACGGCGTGGTAGACGCACTGCTCCCCGTATGGCTGGACAGCGGCGTGAACCTGCTGTTCCCCATGGAGGTGGGAGTCTGGGGCGACCAGTTCGCCGCGGCGCGGAGGAAGTACGGCGAGAGGATCCTGGCGGTGGGCGGCATGGACAAGGCGGTGTTCCGTCTAGACAAGGCCGCCGTGGACGCCGAGCTGGAGCGGCTCAAGCCCCTCATCGCCCTGGGCGGGTTCATCCCCTGTCCCGACCACAACCTTCTGCCCGGGTCCCGCTTCGAGCTGGTGCAGTACTACGTCGAGGAGATCAAGAATATCCGCATATGAGCGAAACGATCAGAAATAGCCTTCCCGCCCGTCTGCGTAAGGCAGAGCTTTTGGGTGACGCCCCCCTGTTCATCAACCGCGTGACCGTGGAGACGGTCTACGCCCCCGAGACCGCCCTCTCCCTGCTCCATATGCACGACTTCGTAGAAGTGAGCATCGTTATGACGGGGCGTGGCATCCACCGCACCTACGAGGAGCGCACCGAGTGCAGCGCGGGGGATACATTCATCATCCGCGCGGGGGTACCGCACGCCTACTTCGCCGCGGAGGACGGGGAGCGTCCCACCGTGTGCAGCCTGGTCTTCGATCCCGCCGATATCTTTGACGGTGAGGCCGCCGACCCCGACCACCCCCGATACTGCTACGGGGTCTTCCGAGAGGATCCTCTGACGGTCTACGTTATGCTGACCTCCCGTACCCTGGAGGAGGTGGACAAGACCCTGACCCGCATGGAAAAGGAGCTGGACCGCCGCCGCCCCGAGTGGGAGATGGCGGTGAGGTCCTACCTCATCAACCTCCTCATCATGATGGGCCGCTACGCCTCCCAGCGTGAGGTCCCCGCCGACGCCCCCAAGCCCAAGGAGAGGCTCCTGGCCCTGTCGGCGGTCCGTACCGTCCTGGAGCGCTACGGTGACCGCGACCTGACCCTGGAGGCCATCGCGGAGTCTCTGTACATCAGCAAGTCCTACCTCAGCCGCATCTTCCGTCGGGTGACGGGGGAGGGCTTTGCGGACTACCTCCGCCGCGTCCGCACCGAGCAGGCCTGCCGCCTCCTGCGGGAGACCGACCTACCCAACGAGCAGATCGTCTACGCCTGCGGTCTGCGGGACGTTCCGTCCTTCTACCGCCTCTTCAAGGAGCAGACAGGCATGACCCCCTACGCTTACCGGCAGAGCGAGAGCCCCGCCGCCGAGTCCATAGAAACCAAGAAAATTATTATTATAAAAGGAGATACCAACATGAGCATCGCTATTCTGAACGAGATTTCCGAGAATCTGCAAAAGGGTAAGGCCAAGATCGTGGCCGAGCTGGTACAGACCGCCCTGGATCAGGGTGTGGCCCCCGACGCCATCCTCAACGAGGGACTGCTGGCCGGTATGAATATCATCGGCGAGAAGTTCAAGACCAACGAGGTCTACGTCCCCGAGGTGCTGGTGGCCGCCCGCGCCATGAACAAGGGTACCGCCATCCTCAAGCCCCACCTGGCCGCCGCCGGCGTGCAGGCGACGGGCAAGGTCTGCATCGGTACCGTCCAGGGCGACCTCCACGATATCGGTAAGAACCTGGTCAAGATGATGCTGGAGGGCAAGGGCCTGGAGGTCGTTGACCTCGGTACCGACGTTTCCCCCGAGACCTTTGTCCAGACCGCCATCGAGCAGAACTGTCAGGTCATCTGCTGCTCCGCCCTGCTGACCACCACCATGGGGGTCATGGAGGACGTGGTCAAGAAGGCCGTCGAGCTGGGGGTCCGCGACAAGGTCAAGATCATGATCGGCGGCGCGCCTGTTAACGAGGACTACTGCAAGAAGATCGGCGCGGATATCTATACCCCAGACGCCGCCTCGGCCGCTGATGCCGCTGTGGAGTTCTGCAAGGGATCATAACGGAATTACAGGCGAGGAGCGCACTGCGGTTGATAGGCGGTGCGTCTCCTCGCTATGCTGATTCGCCCGGTGCTTGTGTCCTTACTGCGATGACTCCCCCACCGCCTGCGGGCGGAGCCCCCTCGGGGAGGGAGCCTTAGGGGCGCGGGGAAGAGAACGGCAAATGAACGCCATTTCCGCGTTCGGGGAATATGGTTGAGGAATGAACAAATATGTCTTTTCAATACAATGGGAACAACATCCCTTTAGCGCAAGATCTACGCAAGAATGCTACACCACAGGAAAAACACCTATGGTACGATTTCTTGTCTGATTACCCGGTACGATTTCAAAGGCAAAAGGCAATTGGAAATTTCATTGTGGACTTTTATTGCCACGAAGTAAAATTAGTCATCGAGATCGATGGATACGATCATTTCACGCCTGAAGGCAGACAACACGATCAGTTACGAAGCAACCAATTACATAAAAAATACGGATTACGGGTGCTACGCTTTTCAAATTCTGATGTGGATGATCATTTTGAGGATGTGTGCCGTTTGATCCACGAAACAGTTGAAAGTGTAAATCCAATGGATAAGGCTTCTTATTAAGTGCGGGGAGAAGATTCAAAGTGAAATAATCGTCTCCGCGCCCTAATGGCTCCCTCCCCGAGGGGGCTCCCGCCCGCAGGCGGGTGGGGGAGTCGCATTCAATGCAGATGCTTACCCTTCTTTGATACGTTCCGAATTTTTCACCCCAATATCCACAAGGAGGCCCCCATGCAAGATAAACTCATCATCCGCGACCTGGCCAAGCGCTCCATGGAGCTGGCCACCTCCGAAAAGCAGATCAAGGCCAACAAGCGCATGAAGGACACCAACGACTTACAGGTGGTCCGTCCTCCCGTGCTGATCGACGAGATTCCCTGGCACGAGCTGGCTTGTGAGGAGCTGAACCCCGTCTGCGAGGACGCCCGCGCCCGCCATGCCGAGACGGTGCTCCGCCGCGCTCTGTACCAAAAGAAGTACTTCAAGGCCGACCTCATCATGCCCGCCGAGTGGACGGTGCGTATGAGCTACTCCATGAACCCCCTGGGACTACAGTCCGACGAGACCCGCGCCCACGGCAAGGGCATCGGCTACGCCGACGTCATGGCCGACGAGTCCTGCCTGGAGAGGATCAACCCTCCCATGCTGAAGGCTCACCCCGAAAACGACGAGGCGGCCATGGCCTACTTCACCGACCTCTTCGGGGACACCATGCCCGTCCGTCTGGCGGGTGTGGATTATATCTACTCCGCCTTCTGGGACGTACTGACCCGTCTGCGGGGTGTGGAGCCCATCTTTGAGGATATGTACGACCGCCCCGAGTACCTCCATGCCATCATGGAGAAGATGGTGGCCCGCACCACCGCCCAGCTGGACTTCATCGAGGCCAACCTCCGCGTGGATCCCCATATTCAGAACCTCCACTGTACCCCCGCCGCCGTGTCGGGGCTGGCGGAGGACGGCCTGAAGGCCACCTGGTACCGTGGTATGGCCCAATCCTTCTCCAGCATCTCTCCCGCCATGTTCAAGGAGTTCGAGCTGGACTACATCCTGCCCCTGGCCTCCCGCTTCGGCTACACCTACTACGGCTGCTGTGAGCCGTTGGACGATCGCATCGAGCTGCTCAAGACCA
>JAGAIH010000197.1 GCA_017626655.1 Clostridia bacterium
CCTCTACACGACCTGCGGTACCCTCACAGCCGAGACGGGAAGCGGCGGTATCGACCTCACCGACACCACCGTTGCGGGTCATATCCAAGCCGAGACCACCAGCGGCTCCATCCGCTTCGCCCGCGCCGACGCCGCTACCCTGGATCTGAAGACCACCAGCGGCTCGGTCAGCGGCTCCCTCCGAACCCCCAAAATCTTCTACACCGACACCACCTCGGGCTCGGTGGACGTCCCCAAATCCACCGAGGGCGGTCTCTGCGAGATCCAAACCACCAGCGGCTCTATCCGCATCACCGTCGAGGAATAAATTCCCTTTTGAGGGGGTTACATGGGCGTAACCCCCTCTTTTTTGCCGTTTTGGGGGCAAATGCGTCGGCTTTTTTGCTTTAAGGGGAAAGATCGCCCCGAAAAAATCGTCATTATGACCAAACGGTTTCGGTAACCTTTCCTTGACAAACGGCGTCTTATAGTATATAATATCAAGGTAAAAAAGAATTATCGCGATCTCTACCCATCATTCGTAAGTCCATCCATGAAACCGTGAAATCGAGGATATACATATGTCATTCACCCTGTTCTCCGCGATCCTGCTGGCGACCGTCGCTTTGACGGTCTTTGTCGAGGTGCGGCGCGGCCTGCGGCGGGGCTTTACCCGAACCGCTGTGGAGCTGTCGGCGGTGCTGATCGCCGCCCTGCTCTCGGCGGGACTGGCCATCCGGCTCTCTAATACCCCCGCTAACCTCCTGGCCGACCTCTTGGAGCTGTACCTCCCCGCCTTTCGCCGGTTCGAGACCCTATTTCCCCACATCATGGACATTGTAGTGGCTGTCACCGACGCGGTGCTGACTCCCATTATGTTCGTGCTGATCTTTCTGGTCGTCCACCTCGTTCTGCAGAGCATTGCCTCAATTCTCTTCCGCACCAAATGGAAGTACGAGCCCGACGATCCACGCTACATGGCCACCCCCAAGCGCCCCAACAGCCTCTTCACCCCCTCCTACGAATCCCCCGACGCCCCCTGGCACCGCCGCCACGACCGCCTGCTGGGCGGTATCACGGGAGGTATTTGCGGATTCCTGTCCGCCCTGATCCTCCTTTCTCCCGTTCTGGGCGTTTTCTCCACGGCGGGGACCCTCCTCCGAGGACTGGAGCGCATGAACGTCTCTACTTCCAATGTCCTCCCCGACGAGGTCACCGACACCGTGGAGTCCTACGTCTATGATAGCGGCGCCGCCATCCTGAACACCGCGGGGGGCGATCTGATCTTTGATGCCGTGGCGGTCACCGAGCTGAACGGCCGTACCATCACCCTGCGCCGCGAGGTGGAGGCCTGTATGGATATCTGCATCGAGTTCAGTCGGGTTATCAAGGTCATCACCAAGCTGGAGAACGCCACCGAGGAGCAGAGAGAGATCATCGCGGGCCTGGGCGAGCGCATCGACGATTCGGAGTTCACCCGCCTCCTGGCCGCCGACTTCCTCAACAGCGCCGCCGACGCCTGGCTGGAGGGCGAGGCCTTCATGAAGATCCAATGCCCCTCCTTCGGTGAGATCCTGGATCCCTTCCTCCAAAAGGCCCTTATGGTCTGCGCCGAGTCCACCCCCGACTGCGTGGGGCGGGACATCACCACCATCCTGAACATCTACCTCATCGCCGTGGAGAGCGGTCTCACCGCGAACCCCGACCGCGACGAGCTGGCGGCCACCCTGGACGAGGGGGGGGTGCTGGACCGCATCTACGAGGAGCTGCGGAAGAACCCCTGCATGGCCCCCCTGGCCTCCGAGCTGAGCAACATCGCCCTGCGGATCATGGCCGGGGCCATCGACTGGGCGGATTTCTCCTCCGACGTCTACAAGGACCTCATGGGCAACCTCTCCGAGGCCATGAACCTGGTCAACGGCATGGAGGGCGCCTCCTTCTCAGAGCAGGTGGAGACCATGACCGAGTACACCCTCCACTATGCCGAGAAGTACGGTGTGGAGCTTCCCGAGGGCATGGCCAAGATGGCCGCCACCGCCATGGTGGAGCAATTGGGCGGCGAGGGCCAGCTCACCGCCGAAAAGCTGGACAAATTCTTTAAGCATTACATGGACCAAGACTAACAGAAAGGAGACCGAAGCGTGCCGTATCCCATCCCACTTCAAGGCCTGCTCTTCACCACAGGCTCCGATCCCGATGTTACATCCCTGCTTCAAAGCCTGGCGACCGTCCTGACCGTTACCGTCATTTACGTGTACCTGATCGCCTCGGTCTACCCCTGGCTGACCATGCACCTGGCCTGGCGCAAAAGGATGCCCTACTCCGACAGAGGCCTTCTGCGGGTCAAGTTCCCTGAGGGCCGCGGAGTGATCTGCGAGCCTCAGCCCCGTGTCAAGCGCTACATCCCCAAGTACGCCCTGTTTACCATGGACGGCTGTAAGTACATCCGCCTGCGGGTCCACCGTCGGGTGAACTTCATCCGCTACGACGTGGTGACCTTCGACCGCAAGGGCCGTCTCCTGGACGTGCTGGAGGTCTCCGAGCGGCTGACCAGCGAGGGCAACACCCGCGCCGTCCGCCTCCCCACCGCCACCGCCTACGCCGCCGTCATCCCTCGCCAAGTGGATGGGGAGCCCGTGGGCCGAGAGGCCTCGGTGGGCTACTCCCTCGTGGGTACCGCTGTCTACGGCGGGCTTACCGTGCTGACTACCGTATTCGTGGGCTATATGCTCCATAGCGAGCTGTCCTACCTGCTGACGAGCCTGACCAACCGAACCCCCGAGAGCTTCGGTGGCACCCTAGTCGTATCGCTGTTGGTGGGGATCGCCTGCGCCGCCTGGATGGTGCTGATGCACTACCTGCACGCCGTCCGCAAGATCAATCGCTGAGGAGGTACCGCCAAGATGAAAACCCATATCAAAGACATGGCGGTGCGTAGCCTCTACGCCCACCCCCAGCCCGCGGGCCTCTGCGCCCTACGGGAATACCTGCTTACCCGGACAGATGATACCCGCATTCTGCTCCTCCGCTGGGTCAAGGAGGGGGATTTCACCGTGGACACCATGACCTTCGAGGTCACCATGCTGGACGCCATCGGCGGCGAGCTGGGCCGCAAGACCATCACCTGGCGGGAGGGGGATATCCCCGCCGCCGAGGTGGGCCATATCTTCACCCCCGAGCGGGGCATCCCCGTGGACGGGAGCTGTATGGATATCCGTGTCCGCCTTTTGGAGGTGACCTCGGGCGCCTACGTCTACCGCGTAGAGAACAATACCGTCACGGTGGACTATGTCCCCGAGGAGCCTTGGCGGTACGATGCCCATGGAGGGGAGAAGCAGAACCTCACCGAGGAGCATCCCCTGCGGGTGCGCTCCAAGCGGGCGGGGAAGGTGCGCCACCTCTGGCCCATCGCCCTGCTGGCAGTGCTTTTTCTGGCCTACACCGTCATCCGCCCCTACCTGGGGGGCTGACCGCCATCCTCACGATCATCACGAAAGGGTCGCCTTATGTATACCTACCACCACGTCATCAGTCGGCTGACCGAGGCGGACAAGATCCGTCTTCTGACCGACCTGCATAGCCTGGAGACCCCCGAGGCCGAGATACCGGGGATCCCGCGGGTGAGTTGCGCCCTCTTGCGGGAGGGGCTTTGCGGAGATGCTTCCGCCGAGCTTCCGTCTCCCGCTTCTTTGGCGCGCTCGTGGAACAGCGACTTGATGACCGAGGCCGCCGCCGAGGCCACCCATAACCTGGCCAAGAAAGGCGCCAACCATATCATCCTCCCCCCCGCCGGCTCGGCCATTATATCCGATGGAGAGCGCCTCTCGGAGGACCCCCACCTGTCGGGACTGCTGTCGGGCGCCCTCCTTGCGGGCGTGAACCAAGGCGGTCTCACCGCCACCGCCGCAGGCTACGGCTTCACCCCCGCCGACAGCCGCGGCATGGACACCCCCGCCACCCCCCGCTTCACGGCGGAGCATATGATCGCCCCCTACGCCGCCTTGACCCGCCGCGGTCAGCTCCTGGGTCTGATCCTGGAGAACGGCGCCCCCGCCCCCGAGGCCTTCCCCGCCGATACCTATTTCCTCTTCCGCCGCCGCGCTGTCGAGCGGGAGACGGTCACCGCCCTGTCCCGCGGTGAGCTCTTGATCCAAGGCTCCCCCAGAGCCCTCCAGGCCGCCCTCCATACCTACCGCCGCCTCAAGGCCGCCATCGGCCACGGCAAGGCCACCACGGGCGAGCTGGAGACCGCCATCCA
>JAGAIH010000198.1 GCA_017626655.1 Clostridia bacterium
ACCGTCGCGGGGGAGGGCTATGAGCTGACCGTGGAGCTGCGGTCGGTCAACAACCGCTATCTGGATCTGAATTTCCGTCTGCCCCGCGCCTGGGCCGCCATGGAGGAGCGCATCAAGGCCGCTCTGTCCGCTATGGGTGTCAGCCGCGGCAAGGTGGATGTCTCGGTGACTCTCACCGATACCCGCGCCCAGTCGGGTGCCGCCGTGCTGGAGCCCGACCTGGAGGTCGCACGCCGCTACGTGGAGGCCGCCCGCCTGCTCTGCGAGGAGCTGAACGTGGATCACGATCTCACCACCTCCCGCCTCCTGACCCTCCCCGGGGTCATGGTCCCCGTCAAGGAGGACACCGCCGAGGACGACGACGCCGTCTGGGAAAAGCTCTCCCCCGCCGTCACAGAAGCCGTGACCGCCTTCCTCGCCGCAAGAGAGAGAGAGGGAGCGAGACTGGCTTCCGACGTGCTGGCCAAGCTGGAGGGAATCCGTGAGCTGGTAGCCACCATCGCCGCCCGCTCCGAGGAGAACATCGCCGCCTACCGCGTCCGCTTTGAGGAGCGCCTCCGCGCCGCTCTGGGTGAGACGGGGGCGACCTTCGACGAGAACCGCGTCATCACCGAGTGCGCCATCTACGCCGACCGCGTGGCCATTGACGAGGAGCTGGTCCGCCTGGCCTCCCACTTCGACGCCCTGGAGGGCCTGTTCAGGTCCGACGAAGCCGTAGGCCGCAAGATCGACTTTATGCTCCAGGAGACCAACCGCGAGATCAACACCATCGGCTCCAAGTGCTCCGACGCCGCCATGGCCCGCACCGTGGCCGAGGTCAAGAGCGAGCTGGAAAAGATCCGCGAGCAGATTCAGAATATCGAGTAACTCCGCTTTGACAAAAGGAAGGATACCGCTATGAAATTCATCAACATCGGCTACGGCAACATGGTCGCCGTGGACCGCATCGTGACCCTGGTCAGCCCCGATTCCGCTCCCATCAAGCGTCTCATCCAGGATGCCAAGGACGACGGCCGCGTCATCGACGTGACCTGCGGACGCAAGACCCGCGCCGTCATCGTCACCGACTCCGAGCACGTCATTCTGGCCGCCATCCAGACCGAGACCATCGCCAACCGCCTGGAGAGCGACGGCGACGTGGCCCTGGACGAGGACGAGGCAGAGGACGAGGCCTGAGAAATTCGTAATGCGTAATTCATAATTCGTAATTACGCGGAAACGAATACACACAGCCAAAGACAGCTGCCACGACCGTGATATGGATCGCGCGATCTTTGCCGATCCCCCGTTTTCTCATTACGAATTGAGAATTACGAATTATCCTATAACATCATCATGAAGGAGAATATAGAAATGATTTACCCCACCATCAAGGAGCTCACCAAGGGCGGTGAGTACAACCGCTACGAGATCGCGCTGGCAACCGCCAAGTGCGCCCGCATGATCACCAACGAGTACACCCGTCAGCGTGTGGAGGCCGAGCGCCAGATGACCGGCAACAAGGAGACCGACAAGCCCCTCAACACCATGATCGACAAGGAGGTCCGTGACGAGAAGGCCGTCAAGCTGGCCATCGGCCGCATCTACAAGGGCGACTACACCATCGTTCACAAGGATCCCGCCATCCAGGAGCAGGAGGAGCAGGCCATTCTGGCCGGCATCAACCGTCCCTACGAGGATACCCGCGTAGACGAGGATGAGGACGCTGACATGATCGAGGCCGCAGAGGACACCGACGAGGAGGAGTCCGCCGAGGCCGAGGAGCTGTTCGACGACGCCGACGACGAGAGCGCCGACGAGGAAAACTGATCCGTGACCCCACAATACACCATAGGAGGCACCGGCATGGAATCGGATACCGTAGCGCGCTATTGCGGCGTGCATATACTGGATAATCCGTTCTCCGTGGACGGTGCTTTCCATTATTTCGTCCCCGCTCATATGGCCGACGCCGTGATCCCCGGGGCCTTCGTGACGGTCCCCTTCGGGCGGGGTAACCGCAAGCAGGTGGCCGTGGTGGTCTCGGCGGGGGATGCCTCGACCCTCCCGCCCAAGCTGACCCCCGACCTGGTCAAGCCCGTGGAGGGGGTCTGCCGCGAGCGGCTGTTTCTGTCCGAGGCCCAGCTGAAGC
>JAGAIH010000199.1 GCA_017626655.1 Clostridia bacterium
AAAGGACCCGAAACCAACGGAAGAACAGTATTACGAAGAAAATTTGATCAAAGACAAATTCGCGGTGGACATTCCCAATTATCTCTGGTGCTCGGATATCACCGAGCTCAAGTGCAAAGGGAGCAAGGTCTACGCCTGCGGTATCATCGACGTGGCGACCCGACGGTTGGTCGGTTGGTCGATCCAACGTCATCAACGACAGGAGATCGTCCAAGATGCCTTTAAAATGGCCATAGGCCGGAATCCCGTCCGTCCTGCGGACGCTGTGTACCACAGCGACAGAGGCTGTCAGTATACCGCCAAGAGGACCAAAGAACTGATCGAACGGAACGGCTTCCGAAAGAGTATGTCTCGGCCCGGTACGCCCAGCGACAATCAGCCCATCGAGAGCTTCTGGCGAACCCTCGAATGTGAGATGCCCGATATCGGGCATCTCACATTCGAGGCCGCAGCCCTTACGTTAGTCAAATACTTCGAACTTTACTACAATTCTGATCGTCTTCATTCGGGTATCGGTTACTTGACTCCCAATGAATTTTTCAAAATTTAACTTCTTAATTTGTCCATTTTTCTTGACAAGTTTCCACAATATAAGGATAAATTTCCTAATGGAGATTTCTTTAAGAAATGATAAATTGACATTTCTTATTTATTCACATATGAAGCATTTACCTGCAACAACAGTGTTTGTCAGTAATTATCTGGCAGTTTATGCGCGCAAGAGGAGCGCGTTGCATCAAGGAACACATTTACGCTCATATTTGCTCTTTGGGTACAATGGCATGGTATTGCTTTGCGAAGTTACGGGGTGTAACTTTGTTGCGACTTATGGTTGAGCGGTAAGCGGAAGGTAGAACTGCCCAGTTGCTTCTAGAACGGGACACCATATGAGGTGTTTCATTGGGTAAGTGAAGTGTGTTAAAAAATCAAATTGCTCTTTAGGCGCGCAGGATCTTACATCTGTGCGCCTACAAGGAATTATGGCAACAACTCGAAAGTGTTGGGGCAGAAGGTGCGAAGTACTCAATCCAGGCAGATACAATCTGTGAAATAAATGCGGATGTTTTGTATCTGTATGTGAAGGTATCGGTTAGGGAATATGGGGTGCTTTTTGCTGGTTATGCAGATTTTTCAGTTGAGGCGATGATTTCCTTTGGCGCATTTGGGTAAATTAATTAATATCATAAAAAACCTAAAAGTGAATAATTCTTTTTTCTTTTTTGAATGATTTTGTAATATTTTCTACCTATTTGAAGAAAAATAATGGATAAGAGTGTACTGTTTAATAGGGAGACGTATTTTGAAATTGGCATGTTTGCGTGAAAAAGTATGGATATGATGGTTGTTTTAGATGTTTAGGAAATTATTAAAGTGCTTTGGATAAGTCTATTTGATTATTCTAACCTTTTGAAGTTATCAAACTGTCAAAATTCAGTATTTACGATTTTGTTGGTAAATACTTCTGTCACAAAAACTTACCCGTCATTACAGCATTATCAAACATGGTAATTATATAGGGCTTTTGTATTATGGAGGAGTTGTAATGAAATCTCTTGATGAAATGGAAAACGATAGAATAAAGGACAAGAAAATATGGCGGATTTTACGTTCAGGACTCATTTGGGGTGTTTTTTGGTTTGTTAGTAATTTGTTTTTAGAATTTGCATTTCCCAGTATGTCACCTCGATGTTCCACTATCATTTCATTGTTTTTATCACTAGTTTTATCTTTTGCATTATATGTAATCCCTCTAATAAATACATAGGAGAGAAAGAATGAAAATTATTTCTTTAGGCACTTCAGGGTGCGGAAAAACAGTATATCTAGCAGGATTGTTACACAATATGTTCTTTAATACAACCACTGATTTTTCACTAAATGAAGCGGACATGGCTAATTTGTCTGATGATTTTGCTTTACTTCAAGATTTACATAATGAAATATATGTTAATCGAAAATTTCCCCGTGGGACTAGTTCAACCGGCACTTTTTCTTTTGCTTTTTCACATAATAACGCTTATATTAGTGAAAAAATAAGTATTCAATATACCGATCCAATCGGAGGAGATTTTTCTTTGTTAAATAGAGGTGATGAAGCGGCAATTGACAGAACATACGCAAAACTTTGCGATACAGATGCAATTTTGATTTTTGTTGATTCAATCAAACTTATGGAAGACACTGATATCAACCAAATAAGAATGAACGTTATTGAGCAGGTGATAACTCGTATTGTACGTCACATTCGAGAAAGCATTAATACGAATGTGAAACTTTACTTTATCATTTCTAAAACCGATTCGGATAAAACATCTGCCTATAATAATCGGGAAATTGAGGAAAAATTGCGATTGGTTTTCCATAACTTATACGCCCGGATTTCTTATGATATTCCTGTGTATTGTGTCAGCGCGGTAGGCAAAGGAAATGTTATCACTAATTCTTTAGGAAATCAAGAAATAAATCCTACGCGAGAGTTACAAACCTATAACATAACCAAATCTTTTTTGTCAATAATTAATAATTATTTGCATGGCATGATAGTAGCAAATGATAATAAGATTAAGCGGATGTCTTATGAAATAGAACAGATGCAAAATGAATATTATAAACACCCTGTGAGAAAATTTATAGACCATGCTTTCATGGAGAGCAAAAAAGATTATTATATTAGAGAAAAAATGGATAATCTCGAAAGTATGAGACAAAAAAATGCACGATATGAATTAATCGCTTCTTTTCTCGATCAACAATATAGAAAAACTGTTAACTAAAAGGGGAAAACATGTTTGTGTATCTGTTTCAGTATAAGAGAACATATAATTCGGATTATACTTGGGTTAATGTTCCTGAAAAATTACAGCAAAAAGATTTAGAGAGCATAACGGAAATTATTCCACGTGTCTTAAACAGAAAGATTTCATCAATTCATATTAAGGATGTTACTAATGGAATTATTATGTGTACATACCAGGAATCAAATCAAATTGATGAATACGGACGGCAAACATATGAAGTACAAGGCATATTTATTGATACAACTGAAGGGCTATTAAAAGCAATAAAGTACTATATATTGGAGTATTTTATTATTTGTTATTATGATTATTCGCGTAATATTTTTAATGACTCGTCAAATGTTCAATTTTTGTCACTTGATTGGATTCAGAATGTTATAATTAATAGCAAACATGATTTCTTGCATGGTATTAGAGATTTTCAGTATTTGGATTGTTTTGTTGATAGTAATTATGTCATTAAACAAAACCCCTTTTTGGGTGATAGTTCATTTTTGAAGAATCCTAAGGGGAATAACATTAATAACGATGAAAATAACAAAAATAATTCATCAAGTAATTCCTATGAAGAGACAAAAGGTACGGTAAAAGGGGGTGAATATAAACTAAAACAAAAAATTCGATTTTTGAATAAGAAAAGCAAAAAGGGTAAAATTAAAAATTGAAAATAAAACCTCTTTTGTTACATACGGTTATTATGAAGCCGACTTTACGACCACTCTTGAAGTGGAAATAACGCCAACGGAGGTAGCGGTGCTCCGGCAAGCCAGACCAAGGTATGCTATAACTGGTGATGACAATATCTTGGATGCTTATGTCATTGAACAGAAGATGAAGGAACTCCAGCAGGATATGGACGATATGATCATGATGTGCATGCGTACTGATGGGCAAACCGATAGGCTTGAACTGGAGATCGGAAAGATATCCAAGCAGATCTGTGCGCTGAGAGAGCAACTTGATATATCGAAAAAGCAAATGACAGAGAACGAAAGAGTAAATAGGGAGATCGAAAATGTAAAAGCGTTTTTGAAAAATGTTGATATTAACTTTTCCGAGTATAATGAAGTTGTGGTGCGAAAACTGGTTGAATGTATTCGCGTTATGCCTGATAGAAAAATAGCAATTGTGCTTAAAGGGGGAAAGACGATAGATGAGCAGATGTAATGCACTCCACCGTATATACTTAGGCTTTCAATGTTAGATTTTTCAGCTTTTAAATGCGATGCGCCATAATATTACATGTTTTTTTGCACGTTTATACTATAATAGGGGCAGTTTGAACGGGAGGCCTTGACATGAACAAGTTTTTCGAGTATAATATGAAAAAATATATCGACTCTATCTTGGAGGTAAAACAAATGAATTTGGATGCTGTTTTGAGTGGGTATGCTAAATGCAAAAAATATGTTTTAAACTCGGATGTGGCTGAGTATATTCATTATGTTGATGAAAAACCGTTTTACATCCCTCCATCAATTAGTGATGTTAAGACAAACAATAAGTCTTCTTCTTTGAACCCCAAGTTCGTTTTGTTTTCTGCGCCGGGAGCTACTGGAAAAAGCTCTTTGGCGAAATATGTCGCAAACAAATTCGATGCTATTTATTGGAATCTTGCAAAAGTAAAAATTGGTACAAACAGTTTCGCGGGTTCAATTTTAACTGCTGTTGGAGCAAGTAAATATTCAGAGTTTGTGGGCGATTTGAATTCGGGCAAAATGCTGTTGGTCATTGATGCGTTTGATGAGGCTGAAATTGTATCTGGAAGGAAAATGATAAACAGTTTTATTTCCGAAATTAGCAGCAGTATGACTAATCACACACAAGCTACAGTTTTCCTTTTGGCACGCACAGAAACAGCGCAATACATTGCCTCTTTTTGTGCTGAAAACGCCATTGCTATTGCACATTATGAAATAGGCTTTTTCGTTGAAGAATCCGCTAAGGATTTCATCATAAAAAGTGTTGCTGGGGCTAAGACTCCCACAGGACCGGATATTGAATGTGCTAATTCTTATTACGACGTGATAAAACACAATATTACCACCGAGGAGCGCGCCTCTTTTTTGGGATATGCTCCGGTGTTAGAAGCAATATCTACGCATATAAAAGAAAGCCCTAATCGACAGAAACTGTTAAGTGAGCTTGCTGCACAAAAAGATTGTGTTTCTGTAATAATGAAGATCATGAAGGATCTTTTGTATAGAGAGCAAACGGAAAAGGTTGTTCCTGCGTTTAGAGAACGATGCAAAGACTCCCACCCGGAGTTTAATGAATGGGATAGCGTTTATTCCGAAGAAGAGCAACTTGTAAGATTGATTTACTATGTTCTCTTCTCGGATACATCTTACGATAATTATCCGCTTGACTTCCTCCCTCCCCAGTTGGTTGATGACTACAAGAATGTTCTTGAGTCCTTTTTAAAGCAACATCCTTTTGTCAGAACAAATGCCGAAATTGTTTCGGCGGGAAGAAGTACTGATTTTACGGGACCTGCATTTCGGGATTATTCATTGGCGAGTATTATGCTCAACCCGAATTTTGAAGAATTAGCAAACATGTATTTTGATGAATCACACAGCCAGTCTTATTTCCCGTCTCAAATACTGTTTGACTGCTATATGAGCATTTCTGAACAAACTATTCAGCCGAATCATATTTCCTATATTTACGACTCTTTTAAAGCTAAAGCAACCGCATATGAAAGCACCTATTTACAGTGTTCTGAAATTCCGGTCGAAGAGGGCGATTCGGGATGTTTGGCTGTGTTTGGTATGCTTGAAAGCAAGCATCATTCCGCAAGGAAGGAGGATGTAATAGCCAATATTCCTGCTGGCGATTCTCCATTGGTTTTCGGCCAACTCATTAATGTATCGATTGACACGCCAACTAAGACGGTTATAATAGGACGTAGTGGTTTGGATGCGCGCATTTACAATTCGTCAATCATTTGTGATACGATTAAATGGGAGGCTAAAAACATTATAATTGAATCGTATCCGACGGAAGGATGCTTGATAGTAAGCAATAAGGGATTTCAAGGAGATCTGATATCGTTTGATATCGTCAATAACGAGAAATTGAAAATTTCGGCTCCCAACATCAATTTGTTCTATAAATTAGTCCCATATAGTTATCATTTTGAAGATGCGACGGATTTGGATATCACAAGATTCATCCACGCTTTACGTTGTATTCTAGTGGAGTTTAGAACGCATCGCAAGGATACATTGGCCAAAAACGCGGAGCGAATTGATTATGTTACGGTTGGTAATAGCGAGATTAAACGCCAAGTGTTAGGGTATTTGAAGGACTGCGGTATTATTTATCTTTCGGCTCCCCTTTACAAAGTTGATGAAGCCAAAATGCAAGAAAAGGGCATACATTATAATGCATTGGCGCGTATGGATAGTGATCAGTTAGCTCCTGCATTTTCGGATTTTTGTAATTGGATGAAAGAAAAAATATAACGTAGGTGATGTTTTATGTGACATTAATGTGTGTAGCAAAGACAGGAAAAACATTTCGGAGGTTTTCACATAAAAATTATTTCTAGCAGAAAGGGCGAATATCCAAGCAAGATATTGTAACAACATTTTTAGTCAGTGAAAAAAGTAGTTCACGAAATTGAACTACTTTTTTTATTTGTCAATAGCAATAATTACTTTGTTCCCGTTTAGTGTGTTCCCCACTACAATATGTAGCATAAATATAACATATATATCAGAAAGAAAATCCTCAATATTTATTAACTGAAAACAACTAAAATTTCACTTCTTTTTCAGTTGACGAATAAAATCAATCAAAAATTTTCACTTCTTTGAGAAAAACTATTGATTTTTTCTCTCTTTTCGGTTATAATAATGCTAGTAGGAGGTGAAATCATGACAAGTGAAGCATTGTTGGATTTAATTGATGCTATTGTTAGAGCGAGAGCCGAGTATCAACATGTAGAACTGAAAGCGGCCAAGCAAGGTTGCCCAGAGCGCTTCTACGATACGCTTTCCAGTTTCTCAAATCGGGATGATGGCGGCATCATCATTTTTGGAATTGATGAGAAAAACGGCTTTGAACAATGCGGCGTATATGATCTTCAAGATATACAGCAAAAAATCACCGAGCAATGTGATTCAATGACACCTAAGGTGAGACCGTTGTTTTCCTATGCGGAACGGAATGGTAAACATTTTTGTTCCATTGAAGTGCCCGCTATGGATATATCGGAAAGACCGTGTTATTATGCGGGGAAAGGCAGACTAAAGGGCTCTTATGTTCGTGTGGGAACCAACGACGAACCTATGACCGAATATGAAATATACAGTTATGAGGCATATCGCAAGAAATACCAGGATGACATTCGGGAAATATCAAGAGTGACGGAGAAATCCATAAATCAGAATGCATTGAATGAATATATTGAATTGCTTACCGAAAACAAACCGAATCTTGCCAGACTGGATAAGGAACAAATATGTGAGTTGATGAGTATTACGGTAAACGGTCGATATTCGTTGACGGCAACACTTTTGTTCGGCCTCTATCCGCAAGCATATTTCCCTCAACTGTGCATAATCGCAACCGCATTACCGGGAGACGCGGTGGGGGAGATCGGAGACTCACAGGAACGTTTTATTGATAATTTGAGAATCGAAGGAACTATTTCGGAAATGCTTTCGCAGGCGTTGGGCTTTGTGCGGAAGAATCTTCGCAAAAAAACCATTATTGATTCGACAACCGGAGAGCGTCGTGATATGTGGGATTATCCGATGACTGCCGTCAGAGAGGTTCTGCTGAATGCACTCGTTCACCGCGATTACAGTATTCATACGGAAGGAATGCCGATTCAACTGCAAATATTTTCGGATCGTATCGTCGTTATGAACCCGGGAGGATTGTATGGACGGATTAGCTTGGATCAGCTCGGGCAGGTGCAGCCGGATACAAGAAATCCCGTGTTGGCAACGGCAATGGAAACGTTGAATATTACAGAAAACCGATATTCGGGAATTCCTACGATCAGGCGAGAAATGCGTGAGGCGAGATTGCCTATGCCGCAATTTGAGGATAGCCGAAGCTCATTCCGTGTCACGCTGTTTGGCGAACGTACCGAGACCGTGAAGCAGTCTATAGAAGAGAAGGATATACTGGCATTTTGCGCGGTGCCGCGTTCTCGTGAAGAATTGGCAGAATTTTTGGGAATCAAATCAATCCCGTACGCAATCAGAACGTATATTACTCCGTTAGTGGATGCGAATAAACTACTCCTAAGCAATCCGGACCATCCCAAAAGCCCCTCTCAGCGATATAGGACCAACGAGGCGATTGGCTCGGGAAAATAGTCTTTTCGTCCTCTAAAGACAAAAAGAGAAGGACACGCAACGCGTGTCCTTCTCTTTTTGGAGATGCTACTCACGAATCAGAATAGGCTCTGTGCGCCGTTGGCGCACAGAATCCGGTTCGGTTTCGCCGCGAAGCCGTCGGGGAGCTTGCTCACCAGCGGCAAGCGAGCGAATTTTCGCCGAAGACGAAATTACGGGCTTGCAGTCTTTTCGTCCTCTAAAGGCTGAAAAAATCCCATCTGCAATGCAGATGGGATTTTTTCAGTGAAATTCGTTCCTTACGAAACGAGTGAAATACGCTGGCGCGTGTGAAATTGCCTGCGGCAGTGAAATACGCCTGCGGCGTGTGGAGGGACGAATTTCATTTCACGTCTTGCTGAACAAAGTGAAGCAAGATATTTCACAATTTCCGAAGGAAATTATTTCACATTCGCCGTCAGGCGAATATTTCACTTCGTCCTCCTTGACACCTCGTCGACTTTGTGCTATACTGGATCCGAAAAGGTGGTGTTACTATATTCAAAAAACTTTCCGTTTTGATGACGGGTTCGTGTCTTTCGTATGTGACGGAGAGGAGTATCGTCTCAGTGCGAGAAACGTACATGAAATAGATGGGATGTATGAGGGATTTGTTGTATACGCGCCAAAATCTCAAGTGGTCGTGGATTATGCCATAACAAAAAGAAAATAAACCCAAATACATATCACGCAAACACCAAATGACAGAAAGGAGGCGAACCCCATGGAAATATACACCTTCAAATTCGTCATATTCCTCAACACCATATACGCCCTGATGGCTGTCGGCATGGCCGCTGTCACCGCTTTTGCGATCCGCTCCGCCATCCGACAAGCAAAAAGCGGAGCAAAGATCCAAGTAAAGCCCCTCCTTGCTTTCTCCCCCTTCATCCTGATCCCGCTGGCACTCTCCATCCTCTTCGGCAGTCTTTTCGCCAAATACACGGCGTTCGACTATAACATGAGCAACGGCAACGCCTCGTTTCTGGAAGGTGACGTTATTCTCGTCTCCTGCGAGGAAGAATACTATCGCGGTGACCTTTCGGGCTATACCGTCGTGATCGAAGTGGACGGACAAAGAATATCACCGTCCAACACCTTCTCCAAGGAGGTCGTGGACGCCTTTGAAAGCGATCAGACCCTCGTTATACAGTACGGCGAGCTCCAAAACGATGGCACGTATATTTGGAGTATCCGAGTATCAGAATAAAACCCGACGGCTACCGCTTTCGGGTTTTTCTATTCGGGCTGCGGCCCGCAATATATAAGGATGGGAACCCGCCGCCAAACAGGCGGAAGATCCCCGATCCGCGCGCCCGGACAGGCGGAGCGGTCAACTCCGTGAAAGGGGACCGAAAAACATTTTCTGCAACCTTTTCGACCCCGTCTTGCATTCTGCCCTTGGCCTGCCCCATAAAACTCCCCTTGAAAAAACGGTTTTTCAGTAGGGCAAACTTCACAAAGCCGCGGATTTATGAAGGTTATATGAGAATTAATTGAAAAAAACAGTTGACAAGCGGGGCTGTTTGTGCTATAATCTATATATCCATATATTTGCGGACTCTTTTCGCGCGCCTTCATGCAGGTTCTGGCGTGAAAGTTGCAGGAAGAGCGGGACGCGGATATTGAGAAAAAACAATTCAAAATTCATAATTGGAGGAAAACATTATGAACAAGAAGCTCACATCCATGCTGGCTCTTGCTATGGCCCTGCTCATGGTAGTAAGCGTGTTCGCTGCTTGTCAGCCCAAGGAGCCCGAAGTGACTCCCGCGACCTTCAAGCAGGCCGAGTACAACACGACTACCGCAACCATGCCCAGCAACTGGAACGAGTTCACCTACGCCGACAACAATGATACTCAGATCATGAGCTACATTGGTTCTTCTTTCTTCGAGTACGACTACAAGTTCGCCGATGACAAGAAGTACAACGCTGACGGCTCCATCAACAAGGAGGGTATCGTTCCCGGTGCCTACACCACCAACTACTCCGCCGCTACCAAGCTGGAGGACGTCACCAAGACTGTTGACGCCAAGTGGGGCTACACCGACGCTCAGAAGGCCGAGGGTGGCTACGCCTGGAAGATCACCCTTCGTGACGATCTGAAGTGGGATGACGGTACTGCCATCACCGCCGCTGACTTTGAGTGGTCCATGAAGCAGCTGCTGGATCCCGCCTTCATGAACTTCCGCGCTAACACCTACTACGACACCCTGATGATCAAGAACTCCAAGGTATACTTCTTCCAGAACCAGGAAGGTACCTATGATGGCGTCGGCACCAAGTACGCCTCTAACCAGGCTGCTCTCGACGCAGGTGATGTGATCTACGTTGACCTTCACGGCTTCTACAGCGCAGAGGGCGCTCCCAAGATCACTTCCTTCGACGAGACCACCTACAAGCCCGTCCTTGACTTCGAGACCACCTGCCCTCAGTGGGTTGCCTACAATGACGACACCTACTACTTCGACTATGGCTACTTCACATCCGAGGATGCTACCGCCGCTTACGTGAAGGAGGATGGCTCCATCGACTTCGATGCGATTATCGCCTACAACGAGACCGCGGCCGACGAGGAGAAAATCGACCTCAGCAGCTTCTTCTTCTCTGCTAAGATGATCTATGACGCATACGGTGCTTACTTTGAGGTTGGCGCTGACTATGCCGCTTATGTCTCCGTCTACGTTGTCAACGAGAACCGCGACGTGGCTTGGGATTCCGTCGGTATCTACGCCGTTGAGGGTGAGAACGCCATCGTTCTCTGCCTGGACAAGGCTTACTCCTTCCTGAAGGAAGACGGCAGCCTCTCCGTTTGGGCTCCCTACTACTTCTCCAGCCTGCCCGTGGTTCACAAGGAGAAGTACGAGGCTTGCAAGATCGCTCCCGCTGACGGTGCGACCCTCTGGACCTCCAACTACAACTCCTCTCTCGAGACCACCGCTAGCTGGGGTCCCTACAAGCTCGTTGAGTTTGAGGCAGGCTCTCACTACAAGCTGGTCAAGAACGAGAACTGGTACGGTTGGAACCTGGAGCAGTACAAGAACCAGTACAACATCACCGCTATCAACTGCCGTAAGGTCGAGGAGTTCTCCACTCGTTGGATGGGCTTCCTGAACGGTGACTACGACGACGCTACCCTCCAGACCGAGAACGTGGCCGATTACCTCGATTCCAAGTACGTTTACTTCACCTCTACCTCCACCGGTACCTTCGGCATGCAGCTGTACTCCAACCTGAATGTCCTGAAGGAGAGCGAGAACAACAACGGTATCCTGGCTATCCAGGAGTTCCGTCACGCCTTCAACCTGGCTCTGAACAGAAGCGACATCGTTGAGAAGATCTGGCCCGGCTCTGCCGTTCCTTGCTTCGGTCTTCTGAACGTTGCTTACTACTATGACATCGAGAACTCCCCCGAGCTGGCCGACGGCGGTCAGTACCGTAACGCCCTCGTCGCTAAGGAGGGTATCCTCCGCGCCTACGGCTTCACCCAGGATGCTGACGGTAAGTGGTCCGGCGGCAACCTCGCAGGTCTGTCCACCGAGGACGCTTACGACGCCCTGACCGGTTACAACCCCACCCTGGCCAAGGAGAAGATGCAGGCCGCTATCGACAAGCTGCTCGCTAACCCCGAGGAGTACGGCTACGACGCTACCAAGGACATCACCCTGGTCTACGGTGCCTCCACCGATACCGACAAGCAGAGATTCCGCGCTAGCTACCTCCAGGAGGTCCTGGACGGTCTGGCTGCCGGCACCGCTCTTGAGGGCAAGATCAAGGTCGTCTTCGACGCTTCCGCAGGCGCTCAGTGGGCTGAGGCATTCCGTTCCGGCGCAACCCAGATCGGCTTCGGCTACGGCTTCTCCGGTAACGCCTTCAATCCCTTCGACATCATCGGCGCGTTCGTCAACCCCGATGACGATCTGAACTACCACATGTACTGGGATACCACCTCTATCCCCATGACTCTGACCATGCCCGCCGGTGACTACGCCGGTGCCGGTGAGACCATCACCATGAGCATTCAGAACTGGTACTTCTGCCTGAACGGTCTGGCTGAGACCGAGAACCAGCCCAAGACCTACAACTGGGGCGAGGGCTTCGCTCCCGTTGAGGCCCGTCTGATGATCCTCTCCGCTCTGGAGGAGGTCACCATCAAGGAGTCTCGCTCCGTCATGCTGATCGCTGATGGCGGCGGATCCTTCCTCGGCGCTAAGTTCTCCTACTTCTCTGAGGACGAGCACACCTTCATGCGCTTCGGCGGTATCCGTTACATGGAGGTCAACTACACCGATGACGAGTGGAAGGCATTCGTTGCTCAGAACAACAACGACCTGTCCTCCGAGTACAAGAAGTCTGAGTAATTTCCCACAAGGGTCTTACTGAGATCGACCATTAACGCAAACGGCGGTGAGCCCTTGTGCTCACCGCTGATTTGCTCATTATGCGGATTATTCAAAAATCCCCCGATCCGCGGAAAAAAGCGGATCACAGCATTCCAAATCCATAAAAAACGGCAGGAAACCCCAAGGGAAGCCTGCCCATCGCACAAAACAGTACGAGAGCAATCTGACGACAGTAAACGAAAAGGATCGCTCAAGGACCAATTGAGTGATCAATTCGCGCGATCCTCGCGTGAAAGGGCCTTTTATCCGGGCTGATTCTGAAGGCCCCGTAGCTTTGAATTGGAAAACAACAAAACAGAGGAGAAAAACCTATGTATATGTTTAAATATGTGACCAAGCGCCTGGGCTTGATGCTGTTCACATTCCTCATCATTTTCACGATGTGCTTTGTGCTGATCAAGCTTCTGCCCATCCCGACCAACGTGCTGCCCGGTCAGGATCCCGAGATCGTCATGAAGACCCTGGAGGGACGCGGCTGGATCACCAACATCCGAGAGGGTGAGAACGGCGTCTGGGAATACGACCGCGTGCCGATTCTGATCCAGTACGGTACGTACCTCAAGAGAATCGTGACCCAGGGTGACTTTGGTATCGTCACCACCTACGGCGAGTACCTCAACATGAACATTTGGCAGGTGTTCGTCGATCATCTGCCTCCTACGATCCTCATCAATATCTACTCCACCCTGATCGGCGTGCCGATCGGTCTGGGTCTGGGTATTCTGGCCGCTCTGAAGAAGAACAAGTGGCAGGACCAGGTCATCAACGTCTTCATCATCCTCCTGATCTCCGTCCCCGGCATCGTGCTGGGTCTCATGCTCCAGTACGTGTTCTGCTTCAAGCTGGGCTGGTTCCCCCTGACTATGTCCACGAGTAACGAATACTTCACCTGGGAAGTGTTCCGTTCCATGCTCCCCGCCGTCTTCGCTCTGTGCCTGGGCTCCATCGCGAGCTACGCGCGCTATACCCGCGCCGAGCTGTCCGAGGTGCTGACGGGTGAATTCATGCTGCTGGCCAGAACCAAGGGCCTGACCAAGGGACAGGCTATCTACCGTCACGCCATGCGTAACTCCATGGTCGTCATCTTCCCCTCGATCCTCAGTGAGTTCGTCTCGGTGCTTTCGGGCTCTCTCATCATCGAGAGAATGTTCGGCGTCAACGGTGTGGGAGGTCTGTACCTGAACTCCATCACCTTCCAGGACTACGACTTCTTCATGCTGCTGTCGGGCTTCTACACCCTGGTCAGCCTTACCGCAGGTATCGTCATCGACATCAGCTACGGTTTCATTGATCCGAGAATCAGAATGGGGGCTAAGTAAACATGGAAAACTACAATCTGCAAGATATCCCCGCTGAAAAGTTCCAATTTGCCCAAAAGAGCGACCTGCTCCATGACAGCAAGTTCGAGACCAAGCCCGTCACCTACTTCCAGGGCGCGTTCCGCCGCTTCAGCAAGAACAAGGGCGCCGTGGTGGGCGGTGTCGTCATCTCGATTTTGATCCTGTTCGCCATCATCGCACCCTTCTTTACCCCCTTCAAGCCCGCCTACTTCGATATGGTCTACGCCTACGTGACCCCTAAGAATAACCTGTTCGTCAACGCGGGCATAGATTTCTGGGACGGATGCCGCGTCAAGGACACCAATAGGATCGGCTACCTGAAGGATATGGCCCTCGCCGCCGAAACGGGCCGTGAGATCATCAAGGACGGTGAGTATACCGTCAGCCCCGACGGCTCCAACTATACCTACCGCTACGACACCTACTACGGTGTGGGCTTCGGTAAGTACAAGATCATCTCTCCCGCCGAGTTCGAGGCCATCCAGGAGTACCAGAACAGAACGGGGAAGCAGGTGCTCTACCCCGTGGTCAAGTTCGCCGACAGACCTACCCTGGAGAAGAATAAGTACGACGCGAACATCTACTACAAGGTAGAGAATCCCTCTGCCTCCACCCTCCGCCCCCAGTTGGACGCGGAAGGCAACATCATCCCCAACTACTGGAAGTACGACGTCACCGAGGAGAACAACCTGATCCCCGAGTACAATTCCCTGCGAATTGAGGGCGAGGACGGTATCCGCGAGGACGGCAAGCAGTACTACTACGCCTACGGCCGTAAGGTCGACGGCGGTATCGAGGTCAGAGCCGAGTACTATGAGTACTATATCTACCAGCATACCGAGGTCAAGAAGGACGGCATTGATGAGCCCCTCTTCCTGTTCGGTACTACCCAGACGGGTAAGGACATCTTCGCCTGCCTGGCCTACGGTGCCCGATTCTCCTTCATCTTCGCGACGGTGGTCGCCGCCGTGAACTTCATCGTCGGTGTGATCTGGGGCTCCATCTCGGGTTACTTCGGCGGTAAGGTGGATCTCTTCATGGAGCGCTTCTCCGAGATCCTGGGCTCCGTGCCGACCATCATCGTCATCACCCTATTGAAATACCACATGGGATCAACCAGCCAGGTCATCGTCTTGTTTATCGCGTTCTTCGCCACAGGATGGATCGGCATGGCGGGCAGAACCCGTATGCAGTTCTACCGCTTCAAGAACCAGGAGTACGTCCTGGCCGCCAGAACCCTGGGCGCCAGCGACGCGCGGATCATGTTCAAGCACATCTTCCCCAACGGTCTCGGCACCATCGTGACCAGCGTAGCCCTCGTCATCCCCTCCATGATCTATTCGGAGACCAGCTTTACCTACCTGGGTATCATCAACCTGGAAGCAGGCAATACCACCAGCGTAGGTACCTTGATCGCCGCGGGACAGCAGTCCATCATGGCAAATGCCGGATACGTGGCGCTCTTCCCCTGCGCGTTCCTGGTCCTTTTGATGCTCAGCTTCAACCTGTTCGGTAACGGACTGCGCGACGCCTTCAACCCGTCGCTCAGAGGATCGGAGGATTAAGTAATGAACAACAAAGAAGTTAAATTATCCGTCAATAATCTGAGGATCTCCTTCCGTACCGACGCCGGTAAGGTGCAGGCTGTGCGTGACATCTCCTTTGACCTCTACAAGGGCGAGACGCTGGCCATCGTGGGCGAGTCGGGCTCGGGTAAGTCGGTCACCTCCAAGGCCATCATGGGCATCTCCGCCGTCAACTCCATCCACGAGGGTGGCGAGATCCTCTACGACGGACAGGATCTGGTCCGCATCCCCGAGGAGGAGATGCACAAGCTCCGCGGCGACAAGATCGCCATGATCTTCCAGGATCCCCTGTCCTCCCTGAACCCCATCATGCGTATCGGTAAGCAGATCACCGAGGCCATGCTCCTGAAGAATAAGGCCAACCGCAAGGAGGGCCGCGAGACCTTCAATAAGATGCTGGAGACCCTGTCCGTGATGATGAAGCAGGCCCTCGCCGCCAACCCCGGCGCGAAGGTCTCCATCGCGGAGGTCGATCAGTATATCAAGACCTTTGACAATTTCAACATCCAGGCCACCAAGCTGGAGAACAGCTACAACGACGCCCGTACCGCCGCCGAGGAGATGATCGCGGCCATCGAGGACCTGCTCTTCATGACCGAAAAGAAGCAGAAGGTGGATGTGATCGCCACCCTGAAGCTCATCTCCCGCAGGCTTAGCGAGATCAACGACAAGTACTTCGTCGCTCGGAACGCCGAGATCCTCAGGGCCCACGCCGTGGCTCTGGAGAAGGCCAAGCGCGCCGAGAAGAAGAAGGTCAAGCTGTCCGATAAGGTCAAGAAGCTGGTCGGCTCCGGCGCGTCCAAGAAGGAAGCCTCCCCCGAGACCGTTGCCATGCTGACGGCCTTGAAGGAGACCGCCCAGGATATGCTGGCTCAGCCCCAGTACAATTTCTTCCGCATCGGCTACTACGTTTACAAGCGTCCCGATACCGATTTGAGCAAAATGTCCGCCGACGAGGCCAACGAGATGGCGCTCCGGTTCCTCCAGCAGGATTTCCTGGATTCCTTCATGGAGCTGGAGAAGATCGCGGTCCTGTACTCCTTCCACAAGACCCTGGAGAACAAGAAGCACGCCATCAAGGAGCTGCAGAAGGCCATCGCCTATTTCAAGGCAGGCGGCTTTACCGAGCAGGCCGCTGAGTCGCTCTGCAAGAGCCTGATCAAGTGCGTCCTCGCCGCCATCGATCCTCTGGCCGTGGTCAAGGATAACGTGGCCTATACCTTCGGCGGCGCTCTTGAGAGAGAAGTGGACAAGTACTTCTTCTATATCAAGAACAACCCCAAGGAGGAGGAGCGCTTCGCCCGCCAGACCGCCAAGCGAGATGCTCTGCTGGCCAAGGGCAAGAAGGTGGACTGGAAGGTCATCCCCAAGTCGGTCATCAAGCCCGAGGTGCAGATCGAGTCTATCGTCTCGGTTCTGAACCGCGTGCTGGTTCGCTTTGAGGCCGACGTGGCCGCCGCCGACAGCTTTGACGCCGACAAGCGTTGCGTTGAGATCATTGATTACCTCAAGGAGAAGGCTTCCCAGGTGGTCTATACCCTCACCCCCCGTATCGCCAAGGAGAAGGCCATCAAGCTCATGGAGGAGGTGGGTATCCCCGAGGCGAGAATGCGCTACAGACAGTACCCCTTCGAGTTCTCGGGCGGTATGCGTCAGCGTATCGTCATCGCCATCGCCCTGTCCGCTAACCCCGATATTCTGATCTGCGACGAGCCCACCACCGCTCTGGACGTGACCATCCAGGCTCAGATCCTGGAGCTGATCAACAAGCTGAAGAGGGAGCATAACCTCTCCATCATCTTCATCACCCACGACCTGGGCGTCGTGGCCAACATGGCGGACCGTATCGCCGTTATGTACGCGGGTAAGATCGTGGAGTACGGTACGGCTGAGGAGGTCTTCTACGATCCTCGTCATCCCTACACCTGGGCCCTGCTCTCCTCCATGCCCGATCTGGACACCAACGAGAAGCTGGACGCCATTCCCGGTACTCCCCCCAACATGATCTATCCCCCCGTGGGAGACGCCTTTGCCGAGAGAAACAAGTACGCCATGGAGATCGACTTTGAGATGCAGCCTCCCATGTACGAGGTCTCGCCCACTCACTATGCCGCGACCTGGCTGCTCCATCCCAACGCGCCCAAGGTGGAGATCCCCAAGATCATTACCGAGCGTATCAAGCGCATGAAAGAAAGAGGAGGCAACCATGGAGAATAATCGTGAAGTATTGTTGAAAGTGGAGCACCTCTGCCAGTATTTCCGCCTGGGACGCAAGGACCTGAAGGCCGTTGACGACGTCAGCTTCGAGATCCACAAGGGCGAGACCTTCGGCCTTGTGGGCGAGTCGGGCTGCGGAAAGACTACCACGGGCCGTTCCATCATCAAGCTGTATAACATCACCTCGGGTAACGTATACTTCAAGGGCCAGCGCATCGGCGCGGGTACCCGCTCCTATAAGGACGCCATCAAGCAGGCCAAGAAGGACCTGGAGGATAAGAAGATCACCAAGCAGGAGTACGATGAGATCGTAGCCCGCAACAGAGCGCTGATCAAGGATGCCAAGCTGGACAGCAAGGCCGTGGACCGCCAGCACGCCCAGTCCCTGGTCAAGGCTCTGGAGGCCGAGTACGCCGAGAGGTTCGCCGCCGCCGCCGGTGACAGCGAGCAGCTCAAGGCGCTCCGTAAGGAGTACAAGAACCGTGTCCGCGTGGCCGCGAAGAGCAAGCTGATCACCCAGATCCAGATGATCTTCCAGGATCCCATCGCCTCCCTCGATCCCCGTATGACCGTCCGCGATATCATCGCCGAGGGCCTGGTCATTAACGGTGTGACCGATCAGGAGTATATCAACCAGAAGGTCTATGAGATCCTCGAGACGGTCGGCCTGGTGCGTGAGCACGCAGACCGTTACCCCCATGAGTTCTCGGGCGGTCAGCGTCAGCGTATCGGTATCGCGCGCGCCGTCGTCATGCAGCCCGAGATGATCATCGCCGACGAGCCCATCTCGGCTCTGGACGTGTCCATCCAGGCGCAGGTCATCAACCTGCTCAACGACCTGAGAGAGCGTCTGGGCCTGACCATCCTGTTCATCGCTCACGATCTGTCGGTGGTCAAGTACTTCTCGGACCGTATCGGCGTTATGTACTTCGGTAAGATGGTGGAGCTGGCTGATTCCGACGAGCTCTTCAAGAACCCCCTGCATCCCTATACGAGATCTCTGCTGTCGGCTATCCCCCTGCCCGATCCCGTCTATGAGAAGCAGCGCGTCCGTATCGTCTACAACCCCATCGCCGAGCACGACTACTCGGTGGACGCTCCCTCCTTCCGCGAGATCGCGCCCGGACACTTCGTCCAGTGTAACGACGCCGAGGAGGCTAAGTACAGAGAGATGCTGAAGTAACAAGACGGATGGAGATCTGCTGTGAAACAGGAAACCAAAGTTAAACTCATCAAATACGCCGTTTGTGTCGGCGTCGAGGTGCTGATCGCGTTTCTGGTGATCTGGTCCAAGGGCTTTTTCACCGACAGCGCGGCGGTCAACCTCCAGATCCTGGCGGATGCCTTCTTCGTCGCGGGGATCCTGATGACCCTCTTCGCGGGTATGCTCTTTATCAGCAGTGAGGGTGCCCTCATCGGCATCGGCTTCGTTCTTCGGAACATGGTCCTTGCCTTCATCCCCATGGGAAGAGCCAGACACGAGCTCTACGCCGACTACCGCGCGCGCAAGCTCAGTGAGGCCAAGGCGCGGAATAACAGCAGTATTCTGGTAACCGGCCTTTTCTTCCTGATCATCGGAGTTATCCTCACGGCGATCTGGTACGTGACCTTCTACAACGTATAATCCCCATGTCGGGGCAAGCGCATGGCAAGATGCGTTTGCTCCGACTTTTTTGTTACGGGATATGCCCTCCGAAACGAGTGTCGCCCCGCAAGCGCCGTCCCCACTTTGTCGGATTGTGAAAAGCAAAATGGACCGTTTGGTGCTGTTTCGGGAGAGGAAATGACTACTAAATTGAAAAAATGTTCAACAAAATTTCTCCCCAAAAACTTTAGGCGGCTAAAGCGCTCTCCCCAAAAAATGGCGCACAATTGAATAGGGCGGACGCGAACCCTGGGATCAATCTGTTTTTGACATGCGAAAAATGTAAATAATATGTGAAAAATGTGGAAATTATTTAAGTCTTGTGACGAATTTCCACGAATGTGTGACGGCTGTGTGACTTGCGGGGGGTGACTGCTTGGAGAGGGGGTTTCCTTGATACGGAACGCATTTTCGGCAATATGTACAATACCCGCAATTTTGATGGGTATATATAAGGATGATAAACTATTGACAAAGAGGGGGGGATTGTGGTAAAATAGAATCGTGCAAAGCTCCCCTTTTGACAGGGTGGGTGTATCGGACGTTTGTGCCACGGGGCGAACGCCGCAGGCCAAGGTTGATTTGGCGCGCGGCAGAGCCGAAAGGAAAGCAAACGGTATAGATACAGCTACATAATCCGTCGCGAGACCCGGGTTCCGTTTGTGTGACGCACAGTTCGCAACGAGCAAGGAAGGACAAGGTACGTCGCCCCCTCACCCCACCCGTGCCGAAGTGGTTGCTTTGTAAAATTCAATTTTTTCAAGAAAGGGAAAAAAGCTATGAAGAAGAATTCTATGCGTCTTCTGGGCTTCCTGCTGGCAGCGTTGATGGTGATTTCGCTGTTCCCCGTGGGAGCGTTCGCTGAGGACGCGGCGATTGACACCGGCGATTCGGAAGCTGTTGGCATTGAAGATGCGGATTTCACCGATGCCACAGGCGACGAGTCCGGTGAGGGTTGGACTTGGAACAACGATTCCAAAACCCTGACCTTGAACGGTGTCATCGTGAAAAATCACATTGTTCTCCCCGATGGCGCAACCGTCGTTGTGACCGAGGGAACCGAGAACAGCGTTACCGTTGAGAGCGGCAACGCAATCTATGCTGACGGTGCACTGACCATCAGCGGCAAGGGCAAGCTGTCTGTCGCGAGCGGCTTTTACGTGTCCGGTGCAAATGCTATCTGCGCTACCGGTTCCGTCACCGTGATCGACACCGAGCTGGTTGCCCAGGCCGTGTATGCTGTCGTGGCTCCTTCCGTGAGCATCACCAACTCCAAGGTTGACCTGTCTGGCTACTACTACGGTATTCAGGCAAAGACCACTACCGGTGATGCCGATTCGGTCGTTACCCTGACCAATGTCAGCGGTAAGATTACGGGCTACTACTACGGTGGTATCAATGCTCACTCCGAGACTGCCGATGTGGCTGTTCTGCTGGATGGATGCCATGACCTCATGATCTATAACGGGGTCAACGCTAACAACAGTAGTGTGAACTTTAACTACGCTGGTATCCGTGCCTACACCAGAGGCTCGGGCATGGACGCTTCGGTCACCATTGAAGATTGTGAGAACGTCTCCATCAGTGATTCTACCATGGCAGTTGTTGTTGCCAACAACGCCAATGCTGCCAACGAGGCAGCTGCAGAGGTTAAGTTCCTCCTCAAGGACTCCACCGGCATTACACTGGAGGGTGGAACCTCTTACTACTCCGCTGTTTTTGTGAACAACTACGGCATTGAGAATGACGACTCCGCTATTCTGGCCATCGAGAACAGCGCTGTCAAGGTGGTGGCCCCCAAGGACATCGCTTTGATGACCTCCACCAAGCTTGCTCCTTCTGAGGTGAATATCGAGGGCAGCACCGTGGAGATCGATGCACGTGTGTCCGGCATCCGCACCATCTCCGCTGACGCCGAATATGCGGATACCGACATCATTGATTCTACCATCGTGTTCGTAACTGAACCCTCTGCAAACTATGTGGATAAGAGTATTAATGGCGTTGTGATTCCTGATTACGAATTTGATTTTTCCGAGGATCTCTCCAAGTACGAGGCCGCGATCGGCGATGTGTACTATGAGACTCTCGCCGAGGCCATTACCGCCGCCAACGCCATGGAGGGCGGCGCTACCGTGACTCTCCTGAAGGACGTCACCCTGAGCCAGAAGTTCACCATCTCCGGCAACGTCACCATCGAGGGCGCATACACCCTTACCCGCGGCGATGCCTACACCGGCACTCTGTTCGTGGTCAACAAGGGCGCTTCCCTGACTCTGGATGGCGGTTTGGTGATCGACGGTAACAACAACTATGCCTTCGACGCTGACCTGTATGCGCAGGATCTGGCTGCGTGTGAGTCTGTTCCTGAGGCTGACTCCAAGAAGTGGTTCACCCCCGAGGAGGGCAAGCCCGTTGCTTCTGCCTTTATGTTCACCACTACCGGCGGTACCATTAACTTCAAGAAGATCACCGTTCAAAACAACTACTCGAACGGCTCCGGCGTGATTTCGGCCGGCGCGAACTCCACCGTGTTGCTTGATGGTGCTACCATTACCCACATCGCCGCTACCAATAACAGCGGTATCGTGACCAATGTCTCCGGCGCCAACATCAACGTGGTCATTAACGACGGCACCGTCATCGACGGTATCCATGTCGGCGGTAACCACGGCGTCTTCAAGGTTTACTCCGGCGCGAAGGTCACCATGAACGGCGGCGAGATCAAGAACACCACCGGTTGGAACTCCAACGGTGTGGTTGCCGGTATGTACGGTGGTACCTTCGTCATGAACGGTGGTATCATCTGTTCCAATTCCAGCGTATACGGCCCCGACAACGGCCGTAACGCAGCCATCTATCTCCATGCCAACAGTGTCATGGAAATGAACGGCGGTACCATCTGCCATAACTCCGGCCGTTCTCGTGGCGGTATTGATTCCTCCAAAACCTCCTCTAAGCTGACCATTACCGGCGGTATGGTCGTGGACAATGTCTCTCTGGTCGGCAATGCCGACCATGATGTCGGCGGTACTGTGGGTACCTGGGTCATTACCGGCGGTATCTACACTCAGGACGTCACCGAGCACGTGGCTCCCGGTTACTACGTGTACCACGACGAGGCCAGCGGCCGTTACATTGTTGGCAAGTCCATCAAGCTGGTCACCGAGGGCTCCGACGAGATCCGGTACTTCACCTCCATCGGCGAGGCTGTTGTGGCAGCCAAGGCCACCGAGGGTAAGGACACCATCTACCTGCTGGCCAACCA
>JAGAIH010000026.1 GCA_017626655.1 Clostridia bacterium
GTAGGGAGCGACGCCCTCGTCGCTCCGCCACATAGAACATACCGATATGTTTCGGGTGTAAAGGCGAATCATATGTATCTGACAATAGGTATGGGCAATTTTCAGGTTGCGGAGCGACGAGGGCGTCGCTCCCTACAATGGGTCATTGGCAACCGAGCCATCGTGCCGAACAGTTCGATAAACCCCAATTTGAAGACGGCTGAATAGTTACACCGCAATTTTCCTCAATTATACGATTGCAAAACACACAGCAAAAAAGGATGACCCGATCGTAAAAGGTCATCCTTTTTCTTATATGGATAAAACTCACTTCTCGCGCAAGCTCTCTGCCAGGCGCACGGCGTCCTCGGTGAGGTAAGCGATATTCTCCTCCATGTACACCGTATCTCGTCTCGTGTGGATGCGATCCATGTAGAGCAGTCCTCCCTTGGTCTTCTTGAGTGCCGCCACACCCACGCCGCGGGCGAAATTGGCTTGATCCGAGGGGTAGATCGCTCCCTTGGAGACCACCTCTGCCGTGAAGGTCTCGGTAGAGGGGAAAGCGGTCTTGATGGCCTCGGCGTAGCGGACCGCGCCCTTGCGGAGGACGAACAGGATGGTCTTTCCATCGGACACACAGTCGAAATTGACGACCAAGGTGTTTTTGGTCACCTTCTTGTGCTTGCTCGCAAAGCCCGCCGAGCCGAATAGGCCCATCTCCTCCAGATCGAAGAAGACAAAAGCGACCTCACCCCGCAGCTCCTCGGGGAGGGCGGTCATGATGTCCAGAAGGGTGGTGACCCCCGAGGTGTTGTCGTTGGCGGTGTGTCGGTTGGCGGGGCCTGCCATGATGAGCCAGCACATGGCCAAAATCAGGATCAGCCACAGGTCATAGAGGAGCAGAGCATTCGCCTCGATCCCGCAGGCGGCCAGGCCGAAGAAGATCCCCGCCACAAGGGCCGAGGGGATGGCCACCAGCAAGACCCCGACCAGGATCTGGTAGAGCAGGAACAGCCAGATGCACTTGGGGGTGATGAAGTTGGGGAAGGGCATGACCGCGCAGGTATCGTAGTGGGCAGTATAGATTACCTTGGCGGTGTCGGGGTTGCCGACTACGACGTTGCGGGCGCCGAGGTAGCCCTTTTCGGTGCGGCTGTCGTAGCCCAAGGACGCGGCGGTGGCTTGGACGTAGTCGATGAAGGCGGTCTTCTGCTTGCGGGACTTGCGGATCTGATGCTTGTCAAAAACGGTTCGGGTGGTCTCGGTCATAGTACGGGTCCTTTCAATGGGATACAGAGGCGGCGTTACTGCCCGCCGTCCTCGGGAAGGGTGAGCTTGACCCGCATATCCCCGATAAACAGGGGCTCCCAATCGGTCATCCAGTCCAGACCGATACCGATATCCCCCTCGGCGACGGTATAGGTGACCGTCACGGGGGTGGTACCGCGATCGATCACGATCTCCTCAGCCTTCCGTCGGCCATTCTCGGTGAAGACCACCAGCCAGAGCCTCATCTCGGTGCTGTAGGTCAGAGTGGTGAAGGTCAGCTCATAGGTGTTCCCCGCTTCAAAGAAGGCAGGATCGGTCTTGGCGGACAGCTCGGGGAGAGCGGCGGGTCCCGAGTCGGGCTGGTAGAGCACGTACTCCCCGAAGGCCTCGTGATCGTTCATGATATCCCGATACTTCATCAGATGGTCCGCCCAGATCTCGTGTACCTCCTGGACGCGGAACTGGCCCCGCTCGTCCTCAAACTCCATGGTATACCCATTGGGATCCCAATCGTAGGTATAGCCCGCCTGGAGATCCGCCAGGGTGGGCAGAGGGGGCGGGGGAACGGGCGCGTCGGTCTCGGGGATGGTCTCCGGGATGGTCTCGGGGAGGGTATCGGCGGGGGTATCGGCGGGGGTATCCGAGGGGGTATCGGTGGTCGCGGTCACGGTCGCGGCCTCCGTAGCATCGGTGGCGGGCTCTCCCTCCGCTTCACCGCAAGCGGTCAGGGGGAGGAGCAGGGTCAGACAGAGAGCTATGGCGAGTGAACGGATATACGTCATGGAGTGCCTCCTTTGCGGCGGTTTTCGTTCTTTAATCATAGCACAGAAGGCGTTTTTTGTCAAGAGCAGGGAGAAATTTTGGCCTCGGGAGAGAGGCGGTTGACAGGGGGAGGGATCTGTGGTATAATACAGAAAAAGGAGGTGTTCCTATGAGCTTTGATCTGAATATTTACGTCAAGGACCCGTCCCGCTTTTCCGTGGCCGATTGCGAAGCGTACCTCGACAGGCTGGGCTTCCACGGGCACTTCGATCCCGATTTCCATCCCGAGACCTTTGAGGGCTGTCTCCCCTTCGTGGGTACCGCCGATCTCGTGGGGGACGGGGTCACCTACCGCGTCGCGCCCGAATACTACCTCGACGAATATGTCTTCGAGCCCGCGCCTCCCCGCAAGCCCACCCTGTGGGAGCGGATGAGGGGCAAGCGTCCCGCCGAGGCCGTCCCCGAGGAGGATCCCTTTGTGGGAGCGACCCATTCCATTCTTCTCTCTTGCAGCTACGGAGATTCCCTGTCCATCCTGCTGGCCTACGGGATCGCCGCTTACGCCGTGGGAAGCTGTGACGGTATCCTGTACGACCCCCAAGACGACAAGACCTACCACACCCCCGCCGCCGCGGAGACCGCCTTTGCTGTCTGCCTGGAGGACCTGCGAAGAGAAAAAGAAAAGGGCCGCCTGTGTCTCCACCCCGAGGAAGACGGAACGCCCTGAAAAAGGAAGAACGCCATGTACGCACGCGCCTATATTGAGATCACCACTATCTGCAACCGCAGCTGCTCCTTCTGTCCCGGGACCACCCGCCCCCTCCGCCGCATGAGCCTTGCGGAGTTCGATACCGTCACCGACCGTCTGAAGGGGGTCACCGAATACCTCTACTACCATGTTATGGGGGAGCCTCTGACCCACCCCGTCCTGCCCGACTTCATCCGCCTGGCCAAAGAAAAGGGCTTCAAGTCTGCCATCACCACCAACGGCACCCTCCTGTCAGGGCGGGGGCGGGAGCTGATCGAAGCGGGGGTCTACAAGGTGAATATTTCGGTCCACAGCTTTGAGGACGGAGAGGATTCCGCCGCCCACGGCGCCTATCTGGATCAGATCCTGGACTTCGCTGACGAGGCATCCAAAAGCGGGGTGCTGACAGTCCTGCGCCTGTGGAACCTGGACGGCCACGGGGAGGCTCTGGGGGGAAACAATGCCCGCACCCTGGACTACCTCCGCACCCGCTTCCCCGACGGAGGGGACACCCCCTGGAAGCTCTCGGCGAGAGGCGCGCGGATGCGGGACAAGCTCCACCTGGAATACGGAGACCGCTTCGAGTGGCCCGACATGGAAGCCGACGATGGAGGAGACAGCGTATTCTGCTACGGTCTGAAGGATCATTTCGCTATCCTCTGCGACGGCACGGTAGTCCCCTGCTGTCTGGATCGGGAGGGAGCGATCGCCCTGGGAAATATTTTTGACAACCCCGTTGAGGAGATATTGGAGTCCCCCCGCGCGAAAGCCATACGGGAGGGATTTCAGCGCAGATGCGCCACCGAGGAGCTTTGCAGACGTTGCGGGTACGCGCGGAGGTTTTGATCTTGTATTCTGCCGGTGTTTCAAATTTGGGTTTATCGTGGCAATGACCGTTCCTTTGCCTTCTCCAGCGGAGAAGGGGGACCGCGAAGCGGTGGATGAGGAGAGCATTTGTAACCTAACCTACTGGGTGTACAATTACATTCTTACAACCATGCGGATAGAGGTAACAAAATGGTTGATGCAAAAGTGCTTTTTGGGGTTTTCGAGGCCAGAAAAGTGGTAGGAAGGTTTCCCCTCACCCGGGAAGCAGATCTACAAGTGTTCTCCTCATCCACCGCTTCGCGGTCCCCCTTCCCCGCTGGGGAAGGCAAAGAAACGGACCGCTAAACTGCAATTTGAAGCGCAACAGGATCACTCCATCCCAATACACGGAAGCGGCTCGGCGACGGGTCGCTCTTTTTGCGGAATACGACTTTTGGTTGACGCAAAATTCCTGTTCCCGCTTGACTTTTCCCTCCATCTGTGCTATACTTGTAACCGCTGATAACATAGGGGTCATTCCCCCGTTCACCATATCTCCGCATCCACAAAAAGGAGCTTTCATGCGAAAAAACACCCTTCAACTCGACTACACCTCGGGCTTCACCGCCCTCTGCTCGGTGGCCTTCTGGCTGACCTCCACCTTCACGGGCATGGGCCTGCGTTTCCTCCTGCCCGACAGTTTTGACGGTCTGCCCCTCCTCCTCATCCTGGTGGGAGCCATGGCCCTGGCTTGCCTGGCCAACCGCACTCTGGCCCGCAGCTTTGCCCGCAGCCATTTCGGTATGCCTCCCTCCGAGCGGCGGGAGATGCTGGAGCGACACATGGAGGAATGCAAGGCGGATCCCGACGCCGTCCTGGCCCGCTACAAGGACATGGAGGTACTGCCCACCGCCATGCTGGTCCTGTACTACGTCCTGTCCTTCGCCATCGGCGTGTCCGCCCCCCTCTGTATGGTCCAACCCACCCCCGATCTGCTCGACGCCGTCGCCTTCGTAGTGGGTACGGCTATTGCGGGCTTTCTCGGCTTCATGCCCATTTGGCGGCGGTTCCAGCTGCTCCGCAAGCCCTTGAACAAGGCCGCTCTGGTCCCCGAGGGTGAGCTTCCCCTGCTGGAAGCCATGGCCAAAAAGGCCGCCGACACAGCGGGCGTCAAGGGTACCGTCCGCCTGGAGCTGACCCGCGACTGCGACTGCGACGTCAACCGCTTCGGCAACACCTACGTGGTCTTCCTCGGCACCCGCCTGCTGACCGCTCTCACCGAGGAGGAGGTCTACCAGGCCATGCTGTCCTGCTTCGATCTCTTCTCCCGTCCGGAGGCATACCGCGAGATCCTCCGCCGCCACCTCCTGGGAGAGCTGGGCACCGCCGATATCCGCCTGACCACCTGCGTGTTCGATTGGTTCTTCTCCTACGCCGACGTGACCCTGGAGTGGGAGTACGATCTCTACCTCACGGCCTGCAAGCTCCGTAACGACCGTCTCTCCGACCGCCGTATCCGCGAGGCGGGAGACCCCGCTGCCGCCGTCAGCGGGATGTGCAAGCGGGCTATGTGGCGGTTCTTCGTCTTTGAGGCCAACGACCTGATCCCCAACCTGTTCTACGAGCCCGAGACCCCCGACCATCCCCATGAGTGGGACGTCTGTCACGCCTTCCGCAAGGGGCTGGACACCCGCCACGAGGCCTGGATGGAACTGCTCTCCAAGGAGATCCATCCCGCCAACAGCCGCCGTTACCCCACCTTCCGCGAAAGCTGGCCCGATCTGCTCCCCGAGACCGACGCTCCCGCCGTTTCGGTGTGGGTCCCCGACCTGGATACACCCTTCGGTAATGAAGTCACCCACGCTCTGGACAAGGTAGAGGAGACCATCCGCGAGGAGATCACCCCCTACTACGAGGCCGCCCGCAAGCGGGAGTACCTGGAGCCGCTGGGCATCGCGGAGGCCTATGAGAAGGATCCCACCGCCTACGCCACCCCCGAGCTGTCCCCCGTCATCAACGCTTACCGCGATCTGGGACGGATGGCCGAGGCGGAAGCCCTGTGCGATGCCATTCTGGAGACCGAGAAGAACCCCTTTGCCCAGGCCCACGCCGTCTACTTCAAGGGTATGCGCCTGCTCCACCGTTATGAGACCGAGGGCATTGATCTCATCTACCGCGCCATTGACCTGAACAAGAACTACATGAAGGACGGCTTTGAGCTGGTGGAGGAATACTGCACCATGTGCGGTCTTGCCGACGAGTACGGGATCTTCCTCCGCCGCGCCGAGACCCAGATGTCCGCCCACGCCGCCAACCACGAGGACGCGGGCTCCCTGAGGGCCTCCGATCGTCTGATTCCCGAGGAGGAGCTGGGAGATATGCTCCCCGATATTCTGGCCTACATGGAAAAGGTCTCGGAGGGGTGCATCCGGGAGATCTACCTGGTCCGCAAGGTCATCTCCGAGGACTTCTTCTCCAGCGTCTTCGTCATCAACTTCGAGTACGGCGCCCAGAGAGACGCCATGCGCCGCGCCTATGAGGCCATCTTCAACTACCTGGACGCCTACCCCGTGGACTGGCAGTTCTCCCTGTTCCTCTACGACCGCGAGACCGAGGCTGCCGTCAAGCGGGTGGAGGGGTCTCTGGTCTGGCAGAAGAAGGACTGACCCCGCCGCTTACGCGAAAATAGTGGATATTCTCCATAAATCCAGGGGGAAATGCCATTGCGCGGCCGAGAAAAAAGCAGTATAATAAGACGATCTTCCACTTTATCACAATAGGATGGATACTACCGTGAGCTCAACTCTTTCCACCTTCAAAAAGGTCTACAACTTCCGCGACCCCGACGCCCGCGGACGGGTGTGTCTCTTGATCTACACCGTCGTGGAATATTTCCTGGTCTACATCACCTCGGGCATCTTCTACACCCAGTTCCTCCAAAGCTACGGCGTGGACATCACAGGCGTGGGCATTCTGAATTTCGTGCCCTTCCTGGCCTCCATGTTCGTGTTCTTCACCCCCGGGCTGCTCAACCGCTTCCCCAAGCGTCGCTGGCTCCTGGCGGTGTGTAAATTCCTGTACTACCTCCTCAACGTGGCGGGCCTGACCCTGCTCCCCGCCCTGATTCAAGACTATAACACCCTGCTGGGCTGTATGATCGCCGTCTCCTTCCTCTCCTCCCTCTTCAACGTCATCGCCACCGCGGGCTATGCCGCCTGGCATATCCGCTTCCAGCCCGAGGAGGTCCGCGCCTACCACATGACGGTAGCCCAGTTCCTCAACGCCATCATCTCGGGCATCCTCATGCTCTGCGCGGGCTGGCTCTGCGACAACCTCCCCGAGTGGTTCATCCTGGCCCTGCGCTACTTCGCCTTCGGTCTGGGCGTGATCAACGTCATCTTCCTGCTCATCCCCCGTGAGGTGGAGTACCCCGTGGTCCGTGCGCCCAGGTTTTTGGATATCGTCACCATCCCCATCCGCAACAAGAAGTTCATGCGGACCATGCTCATCGTTTTCCTGTGGCAGTTCTCCATGTACTGCTACTCCTCCCAGCTGAACTTCTACCTGCTGGACACCATCGGGGTGACCCAGACCTTCTACAACGTCATCATCTTCCTCTACGGTCCCTTCTTCATGCTCTTCATGAACTTCTGGCGCAAGAGGATCGAGCGGACCTCCTGGTTCAAGGTCTTCGCCTACGCCCTCTTGATCGTCGCCCCCCTCCAGATCGTCTACGGCTTCGTCCAGCCGGGAGATTTTCCCGTCACGATCGGCTCCCTGGCCATGTCTATCCCCCTGTATATCCCCCTGATCCTGTTCGTCCGCCTGCCCCAGCACTTCGGCGGCGTGGGACATAACGTGGCCTTCGCCAACTTCCAGTACATCAATATGCCCCTGACCAACAGAGATTCCTTCACCTCCTTCTACCAGATCGTCTTCAATCTCGGGTCTCTCTCGGGAATGCTCTTCGGTATCGTGTTCACCGAGCTGACCAAGGACTTCTCCTTCACCGCCTTCGGGTACACCTACAAGACGGGTACCCCCCTGCTCACCATGCTCTGCGGCGTGGTGCAGTTCATCATCATCGCCATCGTGCTGATCGGGCGCAAGAAGCTGGAGCCCGACGCGGATGCGGAGCACGCTTGATCTTTTCGACAAAAAGCACTCGGTTCTCGGGTGCTTTTTTGTTAATTATATTGCTGATTTGTAACTTTATTTTCATTGTGTTGACAATAGTGCAAAAGCATGTTAATATGTATATATGGTAGTTATATCCATGCTATCAAATAAACAAAAAAGGAGAAAGTTATGAAAAAACTGTTTTTGGTTGCGCTATCCATGCTCCTCGTGTGCATGATGGTCTGCAACCCCTGCGCCGCAGAAGCCGTGCAAGAGATCACCAAGTATGACACCGCCTCTCTTCGTGACTTCCCTGATTTGGTGAATGACGGAACTGTCGAGGAGCACAAGCTCCTGGAACGCCGTCATGAGGATGAAAAGGAAGCCATGAATATGCTGGCCTACAAAAAGGAAAGCGGGGAAAACGTCGCCTTCCTCTACCATTTTGACGTAAAGTATAAGGACAAGAACGGAAATATCAAAGACAAGAGCAAGGAGATCGTTCGGGACGGTCTGTTTTCCACGACCTCCTTCAAAACCAAGGACAACGACATTCTCTCCTATTTCTCGGTCAATGACGATGGGAACGTAGAGGTAAAGACCGTATACGGCGAATACAGCATTGTTTCGGTGATTGAGAATCGGAACAAAGGAAACCGTATCACCGCCGAGCGGGACACAGAGGACACCCTGACCTATCGGAATGCTGTGGATAAGGGCATACACCTGATGTACGAAGCCGAGTACAACGGCGTGAAAGAATACATCGTCCTGGATTCCAACAGCGGGAACAAATTCACCTTTACCATGGATTTTGTGGGGCTGACACCACAATTGGCCGCCGACAACAGCGTTTTGCTTTTGAATGCTGCCGGAGAGACCGTCTTGACTATTCCGCCTATTTATGTGGAGGATTCGGCGGTTGAAAAGAATTCGACCTATGACAACACCGTTAAACTTACACAGGTCAAGGGAAATCGGTATCTGCTGGAAATTACAGTGGATGAGGACTTTTTGAGTAGTGCGGAGACGGTTTATCCGGTTTATGTGGACCCTTATATTCAGAGAGATAGTAGCAATATTGAAGACACCTATGTAGAAGAAAAGAATCCGGATGTAAATTATGGAAATTCTACGACAAACAAGGTTGGGAAAACTGTTACGTCTAAAAGAACGTACACATATATAAAATTCGGGAGTTTCACCACTACCAGTATGTACCACAACGTATTAAGTGCGTATTACGAAACGTATGAAATTTCAAACTCCAATAATGTTCTCGTGGATGTTTTGCCGGCTGCCGGTTCATGGACAGAATCTACTCTAACGTGGAATAATCAGCCCGGATTTCATGAAGAAATAATCGGGAAAACCGCTGTTATACCCGATATGAATTATTACGGAACTGTTGGTCTTCATAGATTTTATATTTCCAACCTGGTTCGCGGTTGGTGGCAAGGTCTGCCCAATTACGGTATTGTTTTGAGGAGCAACTATAACAACAGAACAGCCGCATTAGCATCCTCTGAAAACACATCAAAAGCATCAAGGCTGGTCATTATATATGTTGAGAGAAGTGAACCAAATCCATTTGATGAAAAAAAGCCTTTCAATTATGAACCCGAACACGGCTTATCTGTACCATCATCTGGCTTATATTTTTTAAAAAACAAGAGGAGTGGAAAATACCTGACTGCCGATGTATATAATGGCGGAAATGCATACCAAAGTGACTTTACCGGCTCCTCAAATCAAAAATGGTATATATCACAAGTAGAAGGCACCGTATATTTTACAATTCGCACTGAGAACCAGAATTATAGTCTAGATGTGTATTCCGGAGGAATTAACGAATCAAACAGTGCGTCTGGAAATGCTGATGGATCAAATATTCAAGTTTTCGGCAATAACAGCGGTAACAATCAAAGATGGAGATTTGTACGGAACTGGAATGGAACGTATAAAATACTTTCTGCTCTCTCCACTTCGAGAGGACTCACAGTATATAACGCCTCCAATGCTGACAACGCTAATTGCATTCTCTACACGCATAATGTTAATTTCACATATAACGATGATTGGACGATTGAGCCATGTACTCTATTGAATGCAAATTTTTTCTCCTTTACAGATGAGAATAATGTTGCACTCGATACCACTGAAACCATGGACTATGCCAATGAACAAGCAGAAAAAATGGGCTTTATATCACATACTAATAGAATAAATATGTCCGCCAGTTCAGGTCTATCTTCTCTTCCTAATGTAAATCTGTGGTTCTTTTTTGGTCATGGTGCAAGTTCGATACTAGCATTTAAAGATGCAAGTGGTAATTCATCTTATTTGACTGCTAATGGTGCTAATCCTAATATAAGTTATATCAGCAGTTTAAATAGCAATTCATTGTGCAATCTATTTCTGTTCGGAGCAACTGCCTGTTTAGCTGGCGATTGTGGTAGTATAATATTCGAAAGTGACTATGCTTTGGATTTGATTGGCATGGTATATAGAAAGGGGGCACATTTTTCCTTTGGGTATATTTATAAAATAACTTCGGGCACAACAAATTTTTGGACAGAAACATTTATGAAAAAATTAGCTGAGGGCATGTCATACTATGAAGCTATGCAGTATTCGGATTATGAAACCTTGAATAAATATTCGTATTCAGAACCAGCTTTAAGAATATGTTCAAGACACTATACAGGTGACAGTTCCATCATTCTCTATCATCCCTAATAGGAAAGGAGCCATCATGAAACGAATTATTCTCCTATTGCTCTGTCTATCTCTAGTTGTATCTTTAATTGCCTGTAGTTCCCATCCTTTCACGAGTACCGAGGCTGGTGAATACCCCACACAGTGTATCCGGGCTTCGTTCATTTATTCCGAATACGAAATAAACATTAACGAGACTGTTGACAAGTTTCCCCTGTTCATTCCTTACATGGGTCTTAAGCACGAAGAAGATTCCATTGAACATATTGATGTAGAATTTACAATCGATTATCCTGATGTTGTGGAAATCGTGTCTTACGATGTTAATCAGCTTTTGAATAACAATATGTATGACGGCCTTACTTTCAAAGGAAAAAAATCTGGTGTAGCTACTATAACCATGACCTTCATCTACAAGCCCACAGGAGGTAGAAGTACCCCATCTACAACCATTATCACCGTGGTAGACCCCGCCGAGACCGCCGAATGATCCCCGCCACCACTATTCCGGCGACTCCTCCATCATCCTATACCACCCATCCTAAAGGAGCTGACCATGAAGTTTCTACGCACTTTTTTAATCATACTATTACATTTTTCATTGCTCTTGACTTCCTGCAATCCCCGTCCTGCTCCGGAGTATGAAAGCGGAGAATACCCAGAGGTCGTGGGTATCCACTTCTATGATGCCCCCTACCAAATCCAATTAGGAAAAGAAACCGATCCCTTCCAATTTGAAAAGCTTTGTGGCCTCACGATCGAGCAGGGCAAGGGTTTCCGAATTGCGGATTTGGATGTAAAAGTCAGTGTTGAAAAGCCCGATGTGCTGGAACTGATCAGCTTCGATCGGGATGCCATTTTGGATCAGGAAGAATACGGTGGCATCACCGTTAAGGGGTTGAAAGCCGAAACCTCCAAAGTGTACGTAACCTTCATCTACACGCCCACAGGCGGCACCAAAACCATCGAAGCCACCGTCACAGTGGTAGACCCCGCCGAGACTGCCGAATGATCCCCGCCCGCCACTACGCCGGCAACTCCTACATCATCCTGTATCACGACTCATAAAACCGAAAGGAGACTACCCATGAAAAAGATCCTGTGTATGGTCACGCTGTGCCTCGCCGTCCTGCTGCTTCTTTCCTCCTGCAAGCAACAGAATCCCGCCGAGATTCTCGGGCTGGAAAGCGGCGAATATCCCAATCTGGGCGCGATCCGCTTCATGAATGAGCCCACCGTTCAGATCGGAGAGGTGTGCAAGCCCCTGGAGACCTGCCGCTTCTGGGAGCCCGATGAAAAGACCGCTGAGATTCTGAAATACGACGATCTGGAGATCGACGTATGGGCTGAGGATCCCGAGGTGCTGGAGATCGTATCCGTGGATCGGGATAAACTCGCCTTCCGCCAAAGCTATGACGGAATCACCGTCAAGGGCCTGCGGGCAGGCACTACCAAGGTCTACATCAAGCTGACCTACGTCTACACCGGCGGAACCTTCACGGACGAGACCACCGTCACCGTGGTTGCCCCCGCCGAGACTGCCGAATAACCTCTATCCCCCTTCCCACTCGCGGAAGGGGGATTTATGTTTTTGGGGAGGCGTGCAAATTGGGGTTTAGCGAACTGTTTGACGGAACAGGTCAGTATGTTTTTCGGTGGCTACTCATCCGTCACGCCCTTCGGGCGTGCCACCTTCCCTCACAAGGGAAGGCTCATTCAGTATGTTTTGCGTCACCCTAAAAAGCCTTTAGAC
>JAGAIH010000200.1 GCA_017626655.1 Clostridia bacterium
ACTGGGAGATGAGGTTGGAGACCCCCGCGATCTTGTTGGCGATGCCCGAGAAGGCGGAGACCGCCACGCCGTAGCCGTTGATGAAGGAGTTGACGAAGAGCTTGGAGATCTGGATGGAGCAGGTCTTGATGGCCATGGGGACCCCCAGACCGATGAGGTCGCGGAGAAGCTCACCGTCCCACTTGACAAAGTTCATGAAGTGAATGTCCAGCTCGTAGGCCTTGCGCTTGCGGATGAGGTAGGCGGTGGAGATGACTACGCTGACGGCCTGGCTGATGACGGTGGCCAACGCCGCGCCGCCCGCGCCCATGCGAAGGCCCGCCACGAAGGCGATATCCAGGATGAGGTTCAGCACCGCCGAGATGCAGATGAAGATGAAGGGGCGGGTGGAGTCACCCATACCGCGCAGGATGGCGGAGGTGATATTGTAGCCGTAGATGAAGATGAGACCCGCCATGCAGACAGTGGAGTAGGCCACCGCTCCCTCATAGGCCTCGTGGGGGGTCTTCATGAGGGTGAGCATGGTGTCCTGGAGCAGGAGTCCCACCCCGCTCATGATGATGGCCGCCACGGCGAGGAAGCCCACCATGGTACCCACGAAGCGGGAGAGCTTTTTGCGCTCGCCGCCGCCGATGAGACGGGCGATGATGACCTGCCCCGCCGAGGCAAAGCCCATGGCGACGAAGGTCAAAAGGTTGGAGACGTCACCGCCCACTGACACCGCCGAGGTGCCCGCCTTGCCCATGACGTTGCCCACCACCATCATGTCCACCATGTTGTAGACAATCTGGAGGAGGTTGGAGAGGAACAGGGGGGTGGCGAAGCGGATCAGCTGGCGGGGGATGCTGCCTTTTGTGAAGTCTTTGATCTGGGTGCGTTGATTCAATGGGATCGCCTCGATTCTTATGTACTGGGGATATTATAGCATATTTTGGGGGAAAATGCAAATGCTTTTTGGTAGGATGGGTGAGAGTTTTTGAGGAAAGGGGTTGACAAGACCGCATATGTGTGGTATAAATAAAGAGCATCAACCGCAGTAGCGAAGCTGCGAGGGGTCGATCTTCCGTTTGGACAGTGAAACCCATGGCGGTTGGTGTGTTTTTTTATTCCCGAAGAGGCAGAATTTTTCATTGACGATCGTGTAGGTTGTACTTTATCGAATTGTTTGACGGAACAGATCAGCATGTTCTTGGGTGACCCTCATCCACCGCTATCGCGGTCCCCCTTCCCCCGGGGGAAGGTCCATGAGTCAGCCGTTTTCTTGGATGATACCCCAAAACATACTGATATCAATGGCTTTTCAAGGATAACGAAAAGCACGATACGAATACCTTCCCCTCGGGGGAAGGGGGACCGCGCAGCGGTGGATGAGGGTCACCCTGCCCAATTCCACTCTGTTCCGTCAGACCGAAAAAGCCAAATTTGAAGCCTTTCACAAGTTTGTTTTTGAGAATTACTCCAACAAAAACACGCGGAGAGACCCGTTTCTGGATCTCTCCGCGTATTTTTACACGATCACGATATCCGCCTCCCGATCCACCACGGTGAGCTTGGTCTGGTCGATGACGAGGCTGACCGCAGCGTTTTCGCGGCTCTCGACTGCCTTGCCGTCGTAGGGGGCGATGACGGTCTTGCCCCCCACGTCGATCTCGGCGTAGGTGATCCGCCCGTAGTCCAAAAGGCGGGTGACCCGCCCCGCCAGGGCGGTCTTGTCGGGCTCCCTCTGGCGGGGGGTGACGGTGACGGCGTCGGGGGGGAAGCGGTAGGACAGGAGGGCGCGGAGGATGGCGGTGCCCTTACAGGAAAAGAGCTTTTCCCGAAGCTCCTCGGCCACGATGATAGGCTGATCCTCCATGTCCAGATAGAAGCGGTAGGTCTTGCGGCCCTTGTCGTCCAGCTCCTTCTCCTTGGTAAAGCGGCCGTCCAGAGCGTTCTCCACCCGCAGGGGGGTGATGCCGTGGGAGTCCACCGCGATGCGGCTGAAGTCCAGGTCGAAGGGGACGGCGTCGCCTGCCCTGTAGCGGGGCGGGGCAGACTCCAGGGAGAAGAGGGTCATCCCGCCCACGGTGAGGCGGTAGAGGGTGCGGGGAGCGGTATCCCCGTCGAAGATCTCGGTCTCCTCTACCCTGGCCCGCCCCATGCCCGTGCCGAGAAGGAGGGCTTCGGCGGGGAGGGACAGCTCGCCCTCGGGGGAGCTTGCGGCGGAGGATCCGCCTCGTGCAGTCTGCTCCCGTGAGGCTTGCTCGGTCAGCGCGGGGGGGAGAGGGAAGCGTTGGCCCACGAAGGTGAGGTAGCCGTCGGCTACGGCGCAGGGGCAGATATTTTCGGTGGGGATGCGGGGCTTGATGGAGGCCTCGGTCTCGCGGTCGAAGAGGTGGAGCTTGGCGAGATTCACGGCGGCGTAGACCGTGTCCCCGCTGTGGGCCTCAAAGTCGGCGGGAGCCTTGATGATGAGGGTGTCTCCCGTGGCGGCGGGGTCCTTCCCCTCCTCGGTATCCTCGGCGGCGGCACCGATGGGGCTTTCGTCCGGGACCGCTACACCGATATGGCCGTAGACCAGGGTCTCCCCGCCCAGAGCCTCCACCACGGTAACGGTTAGGGGAAGCTTGGCCCACGCGGTTGGGTCCATGCCCTCTTTCCACGGTACCACGTCGTCGGGGCGGACGCCCAAGATCACGGGGTGGGCGCCGTCCATGTAGCGGGTCTGGACGCGGTTCAGGGTGGCGTAGTCGGCGGTCATTTCGGGGCCGCTGTCCAGCTTGACGCGGACGGTGTCCCCCTCCTTTTTGAGGGTGGCGGGATGAAAGGACATGGGAGGCGTGCCCATGAAGCCTGCCACGAAGAGGTTGGCGGGGTGATTGTAGAGGTTTTTGGGAGTGTCGATCTGTTGGACGAAGCCCCCCTTCATGACCACGATGCGACTACCCATGGTCATGGCCTCCACCTGGTCGTGGGTGACGTAGATGAAGGTGGTACCCAGCCGCTCGTGAAGGCGGGTGATCTCGGCCCGCATGGCTCCCCGGAGCTTGGCGTCCAGGTTGGAGAGAGGCTCGTCCAGGAGGAAGACCTTGGGACTGCGGACGATGGCGCGTCCCAGGGCTACACGCTGGCGCTGACCTCCCGAGAGAGCCTTGGGCTTGCGCGCCAGGTACTCGGTGATGCCCAGGATGCGGGCGGCCTCGGTGACCTTTTGGTGGATGACGTCCTTGGGGACCTTGGCGGTCTTGAGGGCGAAGGCCATGTTCTCGTAGACCGTCATGTGGGGGTAGAGGGCGTAGTTCTGGAAGACCATGGCGATGTTGCGGTCCCCCGGCTCAACGTCGTTGACGATATCCCCGTCGATGCGAAGCTCCCCCGCCGAGATGTCCTCCAGCCCCGCGATCATGCGGAGGGTGGTGGACTTCCCGCACCCGGAGGGGCCGACGAAGACGATAAATTCCTTGTCGCGGATCTCCATATTGAAGTCGTTGACCGCTTTGGTGGTCCCGTCGTAGACCTTGTAGATGTGCTTGAGGGAGAGAGAGGCCATATGGGATGCTCCTTTGCGAATGTAAATTGTTGGGGAATATTCAAATTTGGGTTTATCGGTGTGTTGACCGTTCCCTTGCCTTCTCCAGCGGAGAAGGGGGACCGCGAAGCGGTGGATGAGGAGAGCATTTGTAACCCGACTTATTGGGGGTACAGTTACGTTCCTACAACCATACGGATAAAAACTGCAAAATGGTTGATACAACTATATTTTTGAAGCATTCAACATCCAAAAAGTGGTAGGAGAGTTAGTGTCTCACCCGGAAAG
>JAGAIH010000201.1 GCA_017626655.1 Clostridia bacterium
GAAGGCCTGGGCGCCGGCCCACTCGTTCTGCATGATACCCAGGAAGTTGACCATCTGGTTGCAGAGGGTGGCCAGGTGCTTGGCGGGGGCGGAGGTGATCTTACCGGTGATGCCGCCCAGACCCTCCTGGATCAGCTGCTTGAGGGACCAGCCCGCGCAGTAGCCCGTGAGCATGGACAGATCGTGGATGTGGATGTCGGCGTTGCGGTGAGCGTTGGCGATCTCGTCGTCGTAGACCTCCGAGAGCCAGTAGTTGGCGGTGATGGCGCCCGAGTTGGAGAGGATCAGACCGCCCACCGAGTAGGTGACGGTGGAGTTCTCCTTGACGCGCCAGTCGGCGACCTTGAGGTAGGAGTCCACGATGGACTTGTAGTCCAGCATGGTGGCGCTGACGTTGCGCATCTTCTCGTGCTGACGGCGGTAGAGGATGTAGGCCTTGGCCACGTCGTCGTAGCCTGCCTGGATCAGAACCTTCTCCACGCTGTCCTGGATGTCCTCCACCGAGATGGAGTGATCCTTGATCTTGGGCTCGAAGTCCGCGGTGACCTTGAGGGCGAGGAAGTCGATGATATCCTGGTTGTAGTTGCGCTCCTGGGCGTCGAAGGCCAGCTTGATGGCGCCGGCGATCTTTTGAATGTCGAAGTTGATGATGCGTCCGTCACGCTTGAGTACGGTGTACATAGTGTTCCTCCTTGTATGTAATATGTATGTGTGGACGGGGATTTTTGGCACAAAAATACCGTGACGGTTGTCCTTTCATAGGGCGCGCGTCACGGTGAAATTTCGGATATGCTGTCGAAATCCCCGATTGTGCGTAGTATAAGAATACCACAACGTATGGGATTTGTCAAGACCAAAAACACAAAATATTGGGCAAAAATTCAAAATCGGCACTATATATAGTGTCTTATCCTCGGATTTGTGCATTTGGTACATAGTTGCACAAGACCGCCAGAAGGGCATCGGTCTCCTCGCGGTCAAAGCCCGAAAGGCCGTCGGCGATGAGATCCCCCGAATCCTCAAAGGTCTGGAGGAAGAAGCGCTCCCCGCCCGCCAGTCTCCTGCCTATCTCGGCGATGCTCTCGGGGGTGTGGAGGCCTCGCACCAGGGTGGTACGGAACTCAAAGGGGACGCGGTCCTCCATGAGCAGGTCCATGCTTTCCTCGATGGGAGCGGTATCGAAGCGGGCGATACCCACGGTCTCGGGGTAGCGGGAGAGGGAATTCTTGATGTCCATGGCCACGTAGTCCACGAGTCCCTCGTCGATGAGAGCGCGGAGGACGGCGGGGCGGTAGCCGTTGGTGTCCAGCTTGACGGCGAAGCCCAGGTCCCGGATCCTGCGGATGAAGGCGGGCAGGTCGGGCTGGAGGGTAGGCTCTCCACCCGAGATGCAGACACCCTCCAGGATGCCGCGGCGGGAGCGGAGGAACCTGAAAAAGTCCTCCTCTTCTATAATAGCCCCGTCGGCGCGGTCGGACAGCACCAGGGAAGCGTTGTGGCAGAAGGGACAGCGGAAATTGCACCCGAAGGTAAAGAGGGTGCAGGCCATCTTCTCGGGGAAATCCAGCAGGGTGAGCTTTTGCAGGCCTTTGATGAGCATGGGGGACTCCTTGGAATGAAATTTTTCAATATCTATTGCGTCTCGGTGGGATTTGTGCTATAATACGGGGGAGGACCCATCCTATTATAGCAAAAAGCCGCGGGAATTGCAAGAGCTTCCGCGAGATTTGTTCGGAAACTCACCGAAAAGGAGAATATACCATGCGAAAAACCATTTCCACCCCCAACGCCCCCGCCGCCATCGGCCCCTACTCCCAGGCCATCCTCTGCGGCAATATGCTCTACACCTCGGGTCAGATCCCCCTGGATCCCGCCACAGGGACTGTAGTGGGGGATAACATCCGCGACCAGGCCGAGCAGGTCATGAAGAACCTGGAGGCCGTCCTGGCCGCCGCCGGGACCTCCTTTGACAACGCCGTCAAGACCACCTGCTTCCTGGCCGATATGGCGGATTTCGCCGCCTTCAACGAGGTTTACGCCGCCCACATCACCTCTGCGCCCGCCCGCTCCTGCGTGGCGGTGAAGACCCTGCCCAAGGGTGTGCTGGTAGAGGTGGAGGTCATCGCTCTGGTGGAGTGAGCTTCCCCCGTTATGCCCGCATAACCCATTGATACGAAAGGATATTTGAAATATGGACAGCAAGCAATACGGTCTGGATATTACCAACAAAAAGGACTTGGTGGGCATCTGCTACACCATGTGGTTCAACGCCGTTCTGGGGAGTGGCGACACCCCTGTGACCCACGCCAACAACGTCACCGAGCTGACCGAGAAATACGGCTGGAGCGATGAGTTCGGCTTCGGGAACGCCGAGGAGCAGCATAACGATCTGTACGCCTTCCACTACTGGGCCGAGCCCGCCCAGGGCTACTACCGCAGCACGGACAAGGCCGCTCACCGCCGTAATCTGACCCTTTTGCAGGAGGCGGGGGTGGACTTCCTGGTGCTGGATTTCACCTTTGTGGGTGGGAATACCGTCAAGAACACGCAATTTTGGAACTCTCACGTGGAGTGGTCCTCCATCGCCCTGCTGGACACCATCACCGAGATGCGGGCCGAGGGGCTGAAAACTCCCTACGTGGTCATGTGGCCCAACGAGGTGGAGGCCTTCGAGGTGTTCTACGAAAAGTTCTACGGGGTGGAGAAGTGGAAGGACTGCTTCGTCTACCGCGACGGCAAGCCCTTCATTCTTCATTGGAACTATAAGACCTCCGAGGCCAAGCGGTTTGTGACCCGCGCCATGTACGGCCTGCAAGGGAAGGTTAAGACGGGACAGTGGAGCTATCTGGAGGCCGACAACAGCCTGACCGTGTCCTATGACGCCGAGGGAAATCCCGAGCATATCGGCATCTCGGTGGCCACCCAGGAGACCTATATGTCCAATACCGCCACGGCCCACGGCCGACAGGGCGGACGGTTCTGGAACACCCAATGGCAGACCGCCTTCAAGGTTCATCCCAAGATCGTGACCCTCACCTGGTGGAACGAGTGGTGCGCCCAGCTGTTTTGCGTGGGCGGGAAGTACGTCTTCACCGACAACTTCAACCAAGAATTTAGCCGCGATATCGAGCCTATGAAGGGAGGTCACGGGGATCTGTACTACCGCTGGATGTGCGAGTATATCCGTGCATACAAGGCTCATGAGGCTTGCCCGAGGCTGGTGCAGGAGTGACGCGTTCTCTTGCGCGCGTGGTGTGAAAAGGGAGCGGAAACCCACAAATTGAACACGAATCAACGCGGAATCATATATGAAGTGGTGGAAGAACCCTGTTATCACCGTGTAACTCTTATTATACAAAAAGGCCCAAGGAAACGTAGCCTTGGGTCTTTTTTTACCGTGTCAGGGTGGGCTTACTTGACCAGAACCGTCTTGACGTTCTTACCCGCCAGGGCATCCTCGAAGGCCTTGTTGGCCTCGGCGACGGGGTAGCAGGCGGCGAGGTCGCGGATGATGGGGACCAGGTGAGGATGCTTCTCCAGGAAGGCCAGATAGTCCTTGACGTCAATCATGGAATACTGGGAGGAGCCGATGATGCGGACGGCCTTGAAGGTGATGAGCTGGGGCTGGATCTCGATGCCGCCCGCGTTGCTGTACTGGCCGGGGACCAGGTAGAAGCCGCGGTTGCGGAGGATGTTCATGCCCTGGGGGATGGCGCGGGGAGAGCCGGATGCCTCGTAGCAGAGGTCCACGCCCAGCCCGCCGTTCTCGGATTGTAACTTTTTGGTGACGGCCTCGGCACCCTCGGCGGCCAGGGTCAGCACCTCGTCGGCGCCCAGCTTGTACAGCAGCGCCTCGCGGGCGGGATCGGCGCGGTTGATGATGGCGTAGACCTTCTCCACGCCCGTGGCTTTGAGGTACATGACGGCGTAAGAGCCCACGGGGCCGCCGCCCTGCACCACGGCGGAGCGGATCTTCTCCCACTTCAGTCCCGCCTGCTCACCCAGACGGAAGGCGTGCATGGCGGTGGGGCCGGGGCAGGCGAAGACCGCCACGGCGGTGGGGTCCAGGCCCTCGGGGATCTTGACCAGGTTGGCGAGAGGGGTGAAGTTGACCTCGGTGTAGCCGCCCCAGAGGTAGGGGGGCTCTTCGATGCTGCCGCCGTTGGTGACACCCATGTTCACGCAGTTGGCGTCGTCCCCCGTCCTGCATAGGAGGCACTCGCCGCAGGGGACGGCGATGTCGGCGATGACGTTGTCCCCGACGGCCAGTCCGTACTGCTCGGCCTCGGCGGGATCGCAGTCGGTGAGCTTGCCCACGAACTCGTGGCCGATGATGGAGGGGGTGCCCACGTCCAGGGTCCCGCGCCAGAAGTGGAGGTCGGTGCCGCAGACACCGCTGGCGATGAGGTCGGAGCGGCCGTAGCCCGCGGGAGTGGCGGTGATCGGGAACTCACGGATCTCCATGGGCTGGCCTGCGCCTGTGAAGATGGCGGCTTTTGCGAGGGTGTTGGTGTTCATGGCGGTATTCCTTTCAACAATAGATTGGGAAATAAACGGAAGGTTTACTTTTCGGCGTATACCGTGAAGTCCTTGGACAGGATCTCTGCCGCGCGACGGAGGGTATCGGCGGGGAGGGGCGGGGTATCGCGGTAGGGGTAGGGGATGCCCATGGCCTCGTATTTGCCCACGGCCAGGCGGTGGAAGGGAAGGAGGGCCACGGTCTTGGCGCCCGCCTCACGGAGGTCGGCGGCGATGGCGGTGAGGGCTTCCTCGGAGGTGTTGATATCGGGGATGAGGGGGATGCGGACGTGGGTATCCTTTCCGGTCCGGAGGAGGCGGGCGAGGTTACTTTTGATGAGGGAGAGGTCCCCGCCAATGCGCTCCTTCATGACGGTGGAGTCGCTTGTTTTCCAGTCGAAGAAGACAATATCCACGAAGGGAAGCACTACCTCAAAGCGGCTCCACGGCACGCATCCCGCGGTGTCCAGAAGCACCGAAACGCCTTGGGCTTGCAGGGCTTTCGCCAGCTCGGCCATGGCCTCGGCCTGAAGGAGGGGCTCGCCTCCCGATACCGTTACGCCCCCGCCGCTCTGTCGGTAGAAATCGGCGTCCTCCATGACCTCGGTGACGATCTCGTCCACCGTCATGAGCCGTCCGTAGGTGACGGATTTGTTCGCCTTGGGGTAGGTCAGGGTGACGGTTTCGCGGGAGATCGTCTCGGGGTTGTGGCACCAGGGACAGCGGAGGTTACAGCCCTTGAGGAAGACGGTGGAGCGGATGCCCGGGCCGTCTCCCACCGAAAAGTGCTGGATATCCGAAATGTTGAGTTGCATCATAGCTTATTCCTGCTGGGTACGGGCGAGAATGTCCATCTGCACCTCGCGGGCGAGGGTGATATAGATGGCGGAAAATCCCGACACGCGGACCACCAGATCGGGGTACTTTTCGGGATGATCCATGGCGTCCTTCAGCACCTCGGTGGAGGTGGCGTTGATCTGCATTTCCTGGCCTCCCTTGGCGAAATAGACCCGGATGAGGGCGCGGAGCTTCTCCCGTCGTCCGTCCTCGAACATGGAGGGGGAGTATTTCTGGTTGATGACGGTCCCGCAGGCCACCTTGGTGTAGTCGGGCTTGGTGATACTCAGCACCGTGGCGGTGGCGCCGCGGGTGTCTCTGCCGTAGGTGGGGGAGGCGGCGTCGGACAGAGGCTCACCCGCTCGGCGCCCGTCGGGGGTGGCTCCGATGACGCGGCCCGCGTAGATGTTGCTGACGTTGGCGGCCATGGCGGTGTAGTAGCCGCCGCCGTCGGGGGTATGGTATTTCATGAACTCGTCCGAGAGGAAGTCCACGAACCAAACGGCGTACTTGTCTGCGAAGTCGTTGTTATTGCCGTACTTGGGAGCGGCCAGCAGGGCCTCGCGGAGAGGCTCATAGCCCTCGAAGTTGGCCTTCAGGGCGGCGGCCAGCTTGGAGATGGTGGCGGTCTTGTCGGTGAAGACCACCTGCTCGATGGCGGCCAGGGAATCACAGAGGGTGCCCACGCCCATGAGGGCCGCACCGTGGACAGAGGGGTAGACCGCGCCGCCCATATTGATATCCAGTCCTCTGCCGATACAGTCCTTGCAGAAGAGGGAGAGGAAGGGGGAGGTGAATTTTTCGGGATCGGGGAGGACGTTGGCGCGGTTGAAGCTCTCGACATACTCCCGAACACCCGCCTTGAGCTGGGTCTCCAGCCGCTCCATGAGGATATCCATGGTGGTGATGGACTCCGTAGGGCCCGTATCCAGCCCCGCCGAGGGGTGGAAGTAGCCCTTGCCGTCATTGAAGACGTACTCCAGGAAGCGGGGGGTATCGAAGCGGCCGTCCGACCACGGGGGCTGCATACCCGTGATGAAGTTCTCGATGCATCCCACCATGGAGTAATTACGGGCGTCCTCAATCGCGTAGCCGTAGCGGGAAAGGGCGGCGATATTGACCTCGTCGTTCATGAGGGCGGGGTAGCCCAGGCCCGTACCGATGACCTGCAGGCATTCGTCCAGGAAGTTCTCGGGGGTGGTGGGGGCGATGCGGGCCGAGAGGTTGGGGCCGGGGAGGTTGATATTGCCCACGGCGCGGAGGACGCAAAAGCTGAGGCGGTTGGTGGCGTCGGACCCGTCGGGCTTGACACCGCCCACGGCGATGTTGACCACGTCGTCACCGCCCAGGTAGGCGCGGCGCTCGTAGATCTTCATGAAGACGTTCTCCAGAAGAGCGGTGGCCTCGTCCTCGGTGAGGGTGCCTTCTTCCGTATCATGGGCGAAGAAGGGGTACAGATACTGATCCATGCGGCCCAGCGCCATGGCGTAGCGACCCTCGCAGACGAAGCAGTTATGGATCATCCAGACCAGCTGGAGAGCCTCGGCGAAGGTCATGGGAGCGCGGTCGTAGAGGGCAGTGCAGTTTTCCTTTATTTGACAGAGAGTTTCACTATGGTAACCCTCTGCTCCGACCAGGGCTTCGGCGGCCTCGGCGTAGACGGCGAGACGGTTGCGGAGACCCAGGAGGGCGATGCGGCAGCTCTCCAGGAATTCCACGCGGTCGGCCTCGTCCTTATGGGCTTCCATGGAGGCCTCGATGCGGGACAGCATCCCGGGGATGCCCTCGGTGAGAATGGTGTCGTAGTCGGGGGCGAAGTGGTCGCCGTTGTGGTGGAAGCCGCGGATCCCGAAGCCTGCGCAGGCCTCGGCGGCAGCTTGGCTCTCCTCGGGGGACGTCTCCACCCAAAGGGGGCGGATACTGCCCACGATCGTGTCGCCCCGGTAGATATGGGGCTTGGGTGAGGCGAAGAGGGAAGCGATGCTAAAGGCGCGGCGGATGCCGTGGGGAGCGTCGGGGTGGGCGGTGAGGCCCTCGGCACGGAAGACGTGGGGGGCGTAGGTCCCCGTGAGGGGGACGTGCAGCTCTTCCTTCAAAAGCTCGGTCATGGGGTGGAGCATGGGATTACCTCCGTTTCGCGTTCTTCGCCTTCAGTATAGCATGAAGTCGGCATAATTGCAAGATGGTGGCGGAAAAAAGACCGCAACTTTTTTGCGCGGCGGGGAAGCAGGGGAGGTCTTGGCGTGGAATTCCACAAAAAGCGGGAGCGTCATATGGGCAAAACGCCAAATGTGCGGCGAGTACCATAAAAAAACGGAAAATCCCTTGCAAAAAACGAGTTCCTATAGTATAATATCACCAAGAAGCATCTTGCTTCCGATCTTATTTCACGAAAGGAAACAGAACCATGAAGAAGCTACTGATTGTTGCCCTTCTCATGCTCGCTCTGGTGATCACCGCCGTGGCTTGTACCAAGACTCCCGATGAGCCCGGTACCTCCGCTGAGGACGTCACCACCGTCGAGACCCCCACCACCGAGGCTCCCGACGAGCCCGACACCCCCGCTCCCGACACCGACGAGCCCGAGACTCCCGCTCCCGATACCGACGAGCCCGAGACCCCCGCTCCCGATACCGATGAGCCCGAGACCCCCGAGCCCGAGACTGATCCTCCCGTGGATCCCGCCGATCCCGTCTGGATCATCGACGCCGACGGCCTGGCCGCCATGACCAACGCCAACGCCGCTACCGTCGAGAAGAACGAGGCCGGCTACGCCAGCTTCACCGCTACCGGCGGCGACCCCTGGTTCCTGGTCTGCGGCAACATCGGCGAGATGCCCGAGTACATGGTCATCCGCTACCGCACCAACACCTCCCAGTCCGCTGAGTTCTTCATCAGCGAGGGCGCGGGCCCCGAGGGCGGTAAGTCCTTCGTCTTCAACTACGAGAACAACGGCGAGTGGAACCTCTTGATCTTCCACCTTCCCACCGTCGCTCCCTACATGACCAGCAACACCGTTGGCCACATCCGCTACGACTTCTACACCGGTGGCGCCGACGAGGGCTTCCTGGACGTTGCCTACATCGCCTTCTTCAACACCGCCGAGTACGCTTTGGCATACGACTTCGAGCAGTATCCTCCTTACGTCGAGGCTGACGACGCCGCAGCCGGTAAGGTGGCTCACTCCTTCGACACCTTCTACGTCAACGGCGGTATGTACTTCCCCGAGGACGGCGGCGCGGGCGATAAGCTCACCGC
>JAGAIH010000202.1 GCA_017626655.1 Clostridia bacterium
CATGGCCAGGGCGGAGACCACCCACAGGATGACGCGGACGGTGGGAACAAAGGCCTCGGTGCTCGCCAAAAAGTCGGTGATGTCCGAGAAGTGGATGCCCGCGATGCCCGCGATGCCGTCTTGGGTCACTACGCGGAGGAGGATGATGCGGTCATTGTCCAGCTCGGCCTGATAGGCGGTGGTGCGGGTGGTGACCCCCTTCGATCGGTTGAGGTTCCAGCCGATCTGCTTCATCTCATAGGTCTCGGCATCGTCAGCGACGGTTTGGATGGTCTCCCAGTAAGCGCGGAAATCGGGATCGGCGACCGTGACCTTGACCATGCCATAGGCGGCGTCGTAGTCATCGGCTATGACGTGATCCATGAACTGATCGGCCAGCTCGGTGTTGTTGCCAACGTCCATGTCGGGCGTGCAGGAGATGAGGGCGGCAAGGAGGACGAGGGCGATCATCAGCAGGGGAAGGGCGCGGCGGAGGATCTTTTTGTTTTTCATGGTTGGTATCCTTTCTTGGGGTCTCACTCATTTCACCGAGGTCTCCTTGGCCCAGTCGTGGATGATGGGCTTCAGGGTCTCCTCGTCCACGGTGTTGATGATGTACTGCACCACGTAGAAGGCGTCGGTGCCCTTGTAGGCGTAGGAGTAGACGCAACGGTAGCTGCTGTTGTTGTAGTTGACGTAGTACCACAGCCCGTCGGCGGTCTGAGGCTCGATATTGGTGTGGCCGTTGTTCTCGATCACGTTTTGGATATACTGCTCCAGGGGTCTGTCGGCCAGGCCCGCCTCCAGGGTGAAGGGCTCCTTGAGGACCACCACGCCGCAGTAGTCGGTGGTATAGTAGGCGTCGAAGCCCCGCTCGCTCTGCTCCTCCTTGAATTTGTCGGTGAGGCAGAGGGTGATGCCCGCCTTCTCAAAGGTCATGGGAGAGCCGAGGTCGGCGGGGTCCACAGGGGTGGGTTCGGCGGGGGTTGGGATGAGGAAGAAGCAGCCGTTCAGGGTGATGCAGAGGGCCAGCAGGAGGAGGGGAAGGGTAAGGCGGAGGGCGGTGGATCTCATAGTGGACTCCTTTCGTGTGGTACGTTTGGGTTGATTATACCACAAAAAACGCGAAATGGGGGAGATGCGGGATAATCGGTCGGATTTTGGGATGATCGGTAGGGTTCTACTATATAAGACACCAAAAATCGGGAAATATTACAGGTTTTTGAAAAAAAGTTTGATTTTTTTCAAATTGGGGTTTAGCGGCGAGAGTGCCGCGTCCCTTAGCCTTCCCCAGAGGGGAAGGTGGCACCCGCTTTAGCGGGTGACGGATGAGGAGAGCGGATTTCAGATTGCCTTCCTGGTGTCAGCTTTTTTCTTGCCTATCAATGGGAATTCACACCCAGAAGGCTTCTGTGTGCGGCTCTCCTCATCCACCGCTTCGCGGTCCCCCTTCCCCGCTGGGTAAGGCAAAGAAACGCACCGATAAACCCCAATTTGAAAAACGGCACCCACCCGGATGCCGTTTGATGCGTTACAAAGTCTGGAAAACGGCCGCGCCGTAGAGGGCGAGATCGTGATCCTCCTCGCCGGTCCCGCCGCTGACGCCCAGGCCGCCGACGATGGCGCCGTCGCTGTACAGGGGGATAC
>JAGAIH010000203.1 GCA_017626655.1 Clostridia bacterium
GAGGTCATGAACTCCGACTACATCCGTACCGCCCGCGCCAAGGGTCTTTCGGAGCGGGTCGTGGTCTACAAGCATGCCTTCCGCAACACCCTGATCCCCCTGGTCACCTCTCTGGCGGGGCTTCTGCCCTCCCTGTTCTCGGGTGCCATCATCACCGAGCAGGTCTTCGACCTACCCGGTATCGGTAACGTGGCCTACAAGGCCATGATCGTGGCCGACATTCCCTTCATCATGGGCTACAATATGTTCCTGGCGCTCCTCAGCGTCCTGGGCGTTCTGCTGGCTGACCTGATGTACGCGGTGGTGGATCCCCGCGTCAAGCTCACCTGACGGTAAGGAGGTTGATACTATGGAAGAAAATAAGAATCAATCCCTTGAGACCGTAGCCGAGGAGACCGAGGTCAAGGCCGCCGATGCCGCCGACACCGACGAGCCTCTGGACAAGAACGTCCGCCTCATGTCCCCCACCCGCATGGTCATGCGCCGCTTCTTCCGCTCCAAGCTGAGCGTGGCGGGTCTTGTCATGATCGTGGCCCTGTTCCTCTTCTGCTGGCTGGGCCCCGTGGTCTACACCCAGTGGGGAGAGACCACCCAGGATAAGTCGGGTAAGGTGGAGTACACCCAGCAGCCCATCACCATGATGGTGGACGGCAAGGAAGTGACGGTCTACCAGGTGGTGGAGACCAACAAGACCATCAACTCCCTGGCCAAGCCCGACAACAACCACATCCTGGGCACCGACAAGGACGGCCGTGACGTCTTCACCCGTCTCATGTACGGAGGCCGCATCTCCCTGACCGTCAGCTTCATCGCCGTCTTCGCCATCACCGTCTTCGGCGTGGTGCTGGGCGGTATCTCGGGCTACTTCGGCGGGGCTGTGGACGGCGTCATCATGAGAATCTGCGACATTCTCATGTGCCTGCCCGGCTTCCCCATCCTGCTCATCATCGGTACGCTCCTGGATTCCATGGGGGTCCCGTCCCAACTCCGTATCTACTATCTGATGGCCTACCTGACCCTGTTCTCCTGGCCGGGAACGGCGCGACTGGTCCGCGGTCAGATCCTGTCTCTCCGCGAGCAGGAGTACATGGTGGCCGCCGAGGCCATGGGCTACTCCACTCCCCGCAAGATCTTCAAGCACCTGGTCCCCAACGTCATGCCCCAGCTCATCGTCTCCATGACCCTGTCCCTGGGCAGCATGATCCTCTACGAGGCCTCCCTGTCCTACCTGAACATGGGCGTCCGCGCCCCCTACGCCGCGTGGGGCACCATGATCAACATCGTGGCCGAGGACCAGTACATCCTGGAGAACTTCTTCAACGTCTGGGGCCCTCCCGGACTCTGCATCATTCTGGCGGTGCTGGGCTTCAACTTCGTAGGCGACGGCCTGCGTGACGCCCTTGACCCCAAGATGAGGAGGTGATACCATGGCAGAAAAGAAAAGCTCCCATTACCTCTCGGGTAAAGAGGTCCGCGCCATCGCCAAGGAGAATCGCAAGATCATGAATGCCCTGGAGAAGCGCAAGCACAGACGGGCCGACGAATCCGAGTTCACCACCGAGATGAAGGATCCCGCCAACATCCTGGAGATCGAGGATCTGCACACCTACTTCTTCACGGATCAGGGCGTGGTCAAGGCCGTCAACGGTGTTTCCTTCAACGTTCCCAAGAACGCCACCGTTGGCGTGGTGGGCGAGTCGGGCTGCGGCAAGAGCGTGACCTCCATGTCGGTCATGCAGCTGCTCCAAGGCCCCCAGGGACAGATCGTCTCGGGCGCCATCCGCTTCAACTCCCACGATTTCAAGCGGGACAGCCACGGCAACCTCATCCCCACGGGTGAGGTAGACCACAACGGCACCCCCCTCTTTGAGATGGAGGACAAGGTCTTCGACATCGCCTCCATGCCCATCCATGAGATCCACCGCATCCGCGGCCGTCAGATCGCCATGATCTTCCAGGAGCCCATGACCTCCCTCAA
>JAGAIH010000204.1 GCA_017626655.1 Clostridia bacterium
CTGCAGTTTATCGTTCCGATAAACTGCAATAGTGAAATACGCCTTACGGCGTGTGAATCGCTCGCAAGCGAGCGTGAAATACGCGCGTCGCGCGTGTGAAATTCGCCCGTTGGGCGAGTTGAGGAAAGAAACCCTACGGGTTTCTATTGAATATTTCATTAAATAGTATGGACAGAACCGAAGGTTCTGCACCTCAACTTGCCCGAAGGGCAAATTTCACACTCGCTTGCGAGTATTTCACATGCGCTTCAGCGCATATTTCACGCGCGCAAGCGCATTTCACTTGGGTTTAGCGCGGAGCGATAAACCCAAATTTGAAGTACCCGACCGCAAAAACAGAGGAGCGCCGAAGCGCTCCCCTGTATGGGTAACGAATATTCTTCAAACTCTGTCCACCATACCCACCTGATCTGCCAACAGCATAAGCTCGCCGTCGTTGTTGCGGATGTAGTAGTAGCTCACCCCGCCATGGACGTCGGGGGTGCCGTTTACGTAGGTGTAGTGGCGCTCCATGCCCTCGCGAATGGGCATATAGCCCTCGCCTGTGCCCTCATAGGCGGTGAGATCGTAGATACGGTAGTCCTCGTAGGAGGTGACGTAGGTCACGATGCGGACAAGACCGATGCCGGGGGCGAAGTAGTAGTCCTTGTCCGAGTTCATGTACGCCCAGCCGGGGCCATCATTCTGACTTGTGCGGGTACGGATGTGGAGGCAATCCGCAAAGGTGCCGAGAGTGGTCTCCACAGTCACATTGCGCCTGACCTTGGCGTAGCCGATGAATTCTTCTCCGTCGTTTCCCGTAGCGGAACGGTGATGCGCAAGCTCCTCCTCCTTGTCCGCGTAGGTCAGCCACGCGTCGTCCCAGATCGCGCCGAGATTGTTCTGTAGGATCTCATATATGAAGTTGTGGAGCAGGGGCTGGGCCCGTCCGTCCCTCATGTCCTTGCCCTCGAAGGAATACCTGCGGTCGTCGTGGAAGGTGACGCGGCTCCCCTCCTCCTTGATGGCGGCCTGGACGAAGAAGTTCCAGCAGCCCTTCTGCGGGTAGGCCGCGTCGGCGTCGGGATCGCCGTGATAGATGCGACCCATGACGCTCTTGGAGACCTTGACCATGAGCTTCTCCCAGGGGGTCACCGCCAGAGCCTCAGCGCGATCGTGGTAGGCCGACACATCCACCGCCACGTCGCCCTCGATGTAGTTGTAGCGGGCATAGAGCATATTGTCCGCCCAGGATCGCTCGTTGAAGGGGTTGCCCTTGACGTAGAAGCAGTAGGACAGGTAGGCCTTGTCCCCTACCACCGCCGTGACCTCCACGCGGTTGACCTGCTCGAACTCCACCCCCTCGGTGGTGTACTCCCACACGTTCCCCGCGCACAGGGGGATGATCCCCAGACCGCCCGCCAGGGTGTAGGACTTCAGTAGAGTCTTGCCGAACACCTCCCCCTCGGCCTGCTTCCAGCCGAAGGCCACCAGACCGATGTTGCGCTTGTACCACGCCACGAAGATGGGGGCAGGTAAATACCTTCTGTCGGGGGAATTGTGGATGTGCATCTCGGCGCAACCGTGGAACTCTCCGCAGGGTGTGACTACGGTGGCGTCCTTGGACACGCAGGTCAGGGTGATCTTGCCCTCGCTGTCGGTGACCGTGTTCCCCGCCTCCATGGCCTCGTCAAAGATCAGATGATCTGTGCGGGAGGCGTAGTACAGGGGGGCATAGACGTTGTAGACATAGCCGGGCAGGTCCAGCGTTCCGCGGCTGAAGCCGGGCTGCTGGCTGTAGTAGAGCTTGTCCCCCTCCCGTACCAGCTCCTCGGCGGTGGTGCTCATCTGGAAGGGGGTATTATCGCGGAGGGCGTCTCCCAGCCCGTCCATGACTCGCAGAGAGGACTTGGCCAGGGCGATATACAGAGGATTCGCCGCACCCGTCTTGATAGCCAGCTCAAACTCCTTGCGGGCGCTGTCATAGTCCTTGGCGTTGTAGTAGTCGAAGCCCAGCCAGTAGTGCTGGTAGGCTATCCCCTCGTCGGCGCCGTACTTCTCCAGCTCGGGGATGACGGTGCCGTAGACGTACTCCACCTTCTCCTTTCCCGAATACTTGTCGGTGTCAAAGCCGATGCACATGGCCAGCACCTCTTTGTTACCTCCCTTGATGGCCGCCTCCTTGAGCCTTTGCCGCATCTCGTCGGTCTTGCCATCGGACAGGTACCAGTAGCCCAGCTTCAAAACGTCGGCCATGGCGTAAAATTTCTTCTCGGAGTCGGGAAGCTCCTCTACTCTGGACAGCACGTCCTTGTAGTCCTCCTCAAACCCCGCCTTGCTGTTCTTTCTCCGCCACTCCAAAAATTCCTCCACCCGGCGCATGACGGCTTCCACCAGGGTCTCGTTCGGCTTGCTCTGATCCATATAGCCCAGCTCCTTTCTGATTTGCTCGCGACCCGCGGACAGACGGCTCTTCACCGTCCCCTCCGCGAGGCGCATACGTTTGGCGATGTCGCTGACAGAAAGGCCCTCAAAGTAGTGCAGACGGATGACGGCGCCGATCTTCTCGGAGAGCTTGTCCACACAATGGAGCAGAAGCTCCTTTTCGGCTTGGTCGTTATAGTAGCCCGTGATATCCTCGGCGGTGCCGTCCACGAAGTTCTCTATCTCGTCGAAGGGAACGTAGTCGCGGTAGCGCTTGGCCAGATTGACGGCGCGGTACTTGGCGATGCGGCAGACCCACCCGCCGAACTTGGCGGGGTCCTTCAGGGTGTCCAGCCTCTGCCAGGCGCAGAGAAAAGCATCCTGCACCGCATCCTCGGCGGTGTAGGTGTTGCGGGTGACGGTATGGGCCACCAGGAGGGCGGCCTTGCGGTGGCGGATGACCAGCTCCTCAAAGGCGGCCTCGTCCCGCATGAGGGTCAGGGCCACCAGGGTCTCGTCGGTTTGCTCACGGTACTTGACGGTCGGTTTCATGAGGTTCCTTTCTGTGCTTGTTTTTTTGAGCGCTCTGTCTATATGACAACCGAAAGGGGCGGGAGGTTCGGTTTAAAGGGGAAATTTTTGTAAAGAGAGGACTTACGGTTCTATTATAACATATTTTTCGGAAAATGTGCGGGATTCGGGATGATCGGTCGCCATTTGGGACAAACGGCAGAGAAAGCAGCGGCGCGGGACAGCAAAACACCCGCGACCGAGCGGTCACGGGTGTCAAAGGGATCAGTCCATGATGAAGTCACCGAAATACTCGGGACGGTGGAAGTCCGCCTTCTCGGTGCCGACAGGACTCCACATACCGTAGTGGGGGATGGGGGTCTCGTCGCCGCACTTGTAGAAGTTGCCGCGGAAGGTATAGCCCTTCCCGAAAGGAATGCTGTCTACCCCCAGGATGCGGCAGAGCAGAGCGGTGGGGATGTAGGCGGTGACGTTCCAGGAGGCAGCCTCAATCTCCCCCTTGACCACGAAGATCTCGCCGCCCGACAGGTCAGCGATGGGGGTGCGGGCGTGGCGGTCGGGACCGATACAGGACAGGAGGGCGCCGTTGGCGTTCATCTCCATGTTGACGTAACGGCCGTCGCCCAGCCAGTCGCAGAAGAACTCCAGGCAGGAGTCGGTGTACACGGGCTCGTTGTAGCGGCGGTACACGGCCTTGGGAGCGGATTCCTCACAGGTCATACGCAGAGCGAAGCCGAAGCCCTCGATATAGGCCAGCTGGGCCGTGGCGGCGGGGGCGTAGCCCTCCAGCCAGAAGTAGTTGTCGATGGGAGCGGCGGGGATGGCGCTCCAGTCCACGTCGGCGGGAGCCGTAGCGGCGGGGAGGGCGACGACTCGGTAGCTTCTCTTTTCCATATCAGTCAAAGTAGCCCTGTCTGTACAGCAGCTCGGCGATCAGCACGGCGCCGCCGGCGGCACCGCGGAGGGTGTTGTGGGACAGGCCCACGAACTTGTAGTCGAAGTAGCTGTCCTCGCGGAGACGGCCGATGGTCACGCCCATACCGCCGTAGATGTCGCGGTCCAGAGCGGCCTGGGGACGGTTATCCTCCTCGAAGTAGGTGATGAACTGCTCGGGGGCGTGGGGCAGCTCCAGCTCCTGGGGCAGACCCTTGAAGTTGGCCCAAGCCTCCAGGATCTCCTCCTTGGTGGGCTTGTTCTCGAACTTCACGAACACAGCGGCGGTGTGGCCGTTGGTGACGGGAACGCGGATGCACTGGGTGGTGATGAGGGGAGC
>JAGAIH010000027.1 GCA_017626655.1 Clostridia bacterium
CAAGAAGGCCGCCGAGGAGGCAGAACGTGCCGCCGCTGCCGCCGATCCCTTCGTGGCCGAGATCCTGGCCGCCATCGACGCCCGCAAGGCCGCCAAGAAGGAGAAGAATTTCGCCGAGGCCGACCGCATCCGCGACGAGCTGGCCGCCAAGGGTGTTACCCTGATCGATACCCCCCAGGGAACCACCTACAAGATCAACTGATCCGTCAGATAAAGGAATCTTATCATGCTGGAATTTCTGAAAAAGCACAAGAGCGTCATTCTCTACATCATCTTCGGCGGCATGACCACCGTGATCGATTGGAGCGTGTCCTTCCTGCTCTACTACTTCTGGGGGGATGCCATCGATGCCACCCCCATCCTTCTCCACGGGGCCAACGTCATCGCCTGGGTGGCCGCCGTGACATTCGCCTACGTGACCAACCGCATCTGGGTCTTTGAGAGCAAGAGACGGGGATTTGTCCCGATCGTGTGTGAGATCGCCGCCTTCGCGGGAGGGCGCGTGCTGACCCTCCTTTTGCAGGAGGCCATCATGGGCATGTTCTGCACCTGGCTGGGGCTCAACGAGTACCTGTTCAAGGTCATCGCCGCCGTCCTGGTCATCATCCTCAACTACTTCATCAGCAAGCTCCTGGTGTTCCGCAAGACCCGCCGTGAGGCCGCGGCCGAGGCTGAGGCTTCCCGGGTCGACAAATCAGTATGAAGCCCGCTCACAGCGGCCGCCGCGAGGTGATTTTGTACTTCGCCTTCGGCATCGGGACGACGGTGCTGGCCTTTCTGACCTACCTCGCCGTCTTCGGCGTGGCCGAGCATTGGCTCCATATCTCTATGGCGGATAAGACCGCCCCGGCCTACACGGTGACCTACGTTACCGCCCAGCTCCTCCAATGGCTGGTGGCCCTCCTTTCGGCCTTCTACACCAACCGTAAGTGGGTCTTCACCGAGGCCGACCACGGAAAAGGCACCCTCTGGCATCAGCTTTGGCTCTTCTCCGGCTCCCGCGTCTTCACCTTCTTCCTGGATCTGGCCGCCACCTACGGCCTCATCCGCCTGCTCTCCCTGTGGCTGACCCCCGACAATGCCCCCGTTCTGCTGGGGATGAAGCTGGATGCCGAGTTGTGGGCGAAGGTGGTCGTGTCGGCTGTGGTGATTGCAACGAATTACTATTTGAGCAAGCTTTTGGTCTTCAAAAAGAAAAAAACATGACCCACAGGGGCGTACCCGTGAGCCGTCCTCCGGTCGCGTACGGTATGCCCCGTTTTCATCTCCTGACAGTTTCACACGGGGCAGACCCCCGAGAAAGGCATTTTACCATGCAGAATCTGGGCTACTACAACGGCAAGATCGGCACCCTCGACGAGCTGACCGTCCCCTTCAACGACCGCGTCCATTTCTTCGGCGACGGCGTCTACGAGGCCACCTTCACGCGGAACCACAAGGTCTTCGCTCTGGAGGAGCATATCGACCGCTTCTACCGCAGCGCGGCCATGGTGGACATTAAGATCCCCATGGAAAAGGCCGAGATGGCTACCCTCATTCGGGATCTGGTCAGTAAGGTGGACGACCCCGAGCAGCAGGTCTACTTCCAGATCACGCGAGGCACCCAGCCCCGCAACCACACCTACCCCGAGGATATGGTGGGAAATTTCTGGGTGGTGCTGAAGCCCATGCCCATCAAGGACATCGGCATGGAGGTGAAGGCTATCCTCCGCGAGGATATCCGCTTCCATCAGTGCCACATCAAGACCCTGAACCTCCTCCCCGCCGTCCTATACAGCCAGGAGGCCGCCCGCGCGGGGGTCTACGAGGCGATTCTGTACCGTACCCCGGGCCAGAGCGGTCTCGGCGGTGAGCTTTGCGGCGGGATGTCCACCTGCGTGGCGATGCCCACCTGCGTGGCGATGCCCACGCGCGTCACCGAATGCGCCCACTCCAACGTCCACATCATCAATGAGAAGGGCGAGTTCCAGACCGCGCCCCTGGACAATCTCATTCTCCCCGGCATTGCCCGCGCCCACCTCATCACCGCCTGCCGCGAGCTGGGGATCCCCGTCAACGAGACCCCCTTCACGGTGGACGAGATGCTGAACGCCAAGGAGGTCCTGATCTCCTCCTCCTCTGCTCCCGGTTTGCGGTGCGTGGAGATCGAGGGCAAGCCCGTGGGAAGGCAGGCGCCCGAGGTGGTAGCAAAGCTGCAGAAGTGGGTGAGGGACGAGATCTTCGCGGCGACGGAAAAGGACTAAAAGGAGAAAACCCATGAACATCTTTGACTCCGCCCGCGACCGCCTCCTCATCGTGGCCCACCGCGGATCCTCGGCGGGCAACATCCCCTGTAACACCATGGCCGCCTACAAGGCCGCCCTGGCCCAAGGAGCCGACATGATCGAGGTGGACGCCAATATGTCCGCCGACGGCACCCTCTACAGCTTCCACCCTAAGATGGAGTCCCGCCACCTGGGAGCAGACGTGTCCCTGCCCGCCCTTCACGATGCCGAAGTGCAGGCCCTCCGCTACCTCAACACCGACCGTGTCCCCACCCAGTTCGGCATCCCCACCATGGAGGAGATCTTCGAGCTGTGCAAGGGGAAATGCTACATCAACATCGACAAATTCTGGCTCTACCCCCGCGAGCTGTGCGGTCTCATCCGCCGCTTCGGCATGGAGGACCAGATCGTGGTCAAGACCTCCCCCTCGGAGCAGATGTTCGACCTCATGGAGGAGGTGTTCCCCGAGATCGCCTATCTTCCTATTATCCGCAAGGACGAGGGGCTCCACGATGCCCTCATGAAGCGGAATATCAACTACGTGGGCGCGGAGGTGCTGTTTGACCGTGAGGACACCGAGGTGGGGTGCGAGGCCTACATCGACAAGCTCCACCGCGACGGCCGCCTGGTCTGGGCCAACGCCATCATCTACAACTACAAGACCCAGCTTTCCGCAGGCCACAGCGACGACATCTCCGCGGCGGGCGACCCCGAGGGCGGCTGGGGCTGGCTGGCGGATCGGGGCTACGATCTCATCCAGACCGACTGGCCCCTCATGATGCGGCTGTTCCTGGAGGAAACGGGACGGCGGTTCAAAAAATAATGGGGAAGTGACCTCCCCGAAGAATATGAAAAGGAGACGAATATGAAGCTTGGTATCATCAACGGTTGGGACGAGGCTTCCTTCCGATACGTGGCGGAGCTTGGCCTGCACGCGGTGGAGTTCTGCTGTAACCACAATTACGACAGCATGGAGGTGGCAGGCCACACCGACGAGATCAAGGCCCTCAGCGAGCGGTATGACGTAGCCGTCGGCTCCATGGGCCGCTGGGGACAGAGGCGCATCGACGAGGCGGGAGAGATCATTCCCGCGGCTCTCAAGCACGATCAGAACCTGATCGACGCCGCCGCCGCCCTGGGCTGTCCCGTGTATAACGTGGGGTGCAACTGGACCGAAGGCAAGACCTTTGAGGAGAACTGTGCCATCGCCATCCGCTATTTCGGGACGCTGCTCGACTATGCCAAGGGCAAAAACGTCAGGATCGCGGTCTACAACTGCTCCTGGGAGAATTTCGTGGTGACCGAAAAGGAGTGGGAGCCCATCCTCGGCGCCCTGCCCGAGCTGGGTCTGAAGTACGACACCTCCCATTGCCTCGGCCGCGGCGGCGACTATCTCCACGAAATGGTGGCGTGGGGCAGCCGCATCTACCACTTCCACATCAAGGGCTCTCTGTACGTGGACGGCCGACACTATGACGATCCCCCCGCAGGCCTGGATCAGATCAACTGGGGCGCGGTCATGACGGTGCTCTACAACAGCCACTACAACGGTATGCTGTCCATCGAGCCCCATTCCAACCACTGGATGGGCACCCGGGGGCAGTGGGGCGTGGAGTATACCATCAAGTTCATCACCCCCCTCATCATGCCCGAGGACTACACCTACAACGGCAGTCCCTATATGCCGTAAGGACTCACGGGGCGTTTCCTCTGTATTGCACAAACAAATAAATATCGCGCAGACGGAAGGGGATGAACGAATCCCCCAAAAACAGACATTGAAAAAGGATGCCTCCTGTTGTAGAACATAGATAACTACAACAGGAGGTAAAATTATGCCCGGACAGTACGCAAAGATGGAATCCATCAAAGATAAGGTGTTTCGTTGGAAGCGGAAAGGAGAGACAAGCAAGGAGATCGCGGAGAGCTTCGGATTAACCAAAAAGCAAATCAAGTATTTGGTCTCCCGAGAGAACCGCAAAGAACGAGCAATCAAGAATAGGTATGTACCGTGTCCCCAAGGGCGTCCCCGTAAGGGATCCAAGACAGAAGAGATCAAACGAAACAACGAACCGACACAACTGCGGATGCAAGTAGACGCACTGCGACATTTTTTCCAAAGCTGGAAGGAGGTGAAGCCGAAGTACCGAGCCATGGAAAGATTGAGAAGCAAGAACAGCGTAGCTGCATTATGCGATATACCGGAAGTATCTTGAAGCGGATATTATGCATGGCGAAAAAGGCAGGGGAAAGTCGCTAAGGATCAATGGCTCATCAAATCCGATCGTTGAGTGCCAACAGAACAGTCGGCAAACCTATGGCTGTCGGCGCGTGAAAAAACGGCTCGAAAAGGTCAAGCAGAAGAAAGTGAATATTAAGGCCATCCGGCGAATCATGCGAAAATTCGACTTGCGATACAGATCCGGCGAAGAAAACCGTATGCCCATTACAAGCAGGCGATTCATAGATACCCGAACCATTTGGATAGGCGGGTTGACCAGGTATAACCAAACAAGTTTTGGGCTACGGACATCACGTATAATCCAACCGGTAGAGGGATGGTCTATCTGTGTGCCGCAATGGCGCTCTGCGTGAAAATGGTGTTGGCTTATCGGATCGGAACGGATATGACGTCCTCCCCGGTAACAGATACGGTTCGTGATGCCTTGAATTCCGTTCATCAAAAAGGAATGGTCGCTGATGGACTCGCACTCCACAGTGGATACCCATATGATACCGCTTCTATGGATATTTTTTGCGGAACACTCAGGGTTGAGTGTTTGTTTCGGCGTTAATTCGCCAAATGTAATCAAGAAGAGCAAGCAATTTTCGAATATATGTCCATTTTCTGCGATTTTCAGCGCATCAATTGAAAAAAGGCCCCACTCCCTTTACAATCAGGAGCAAGGCCGCGTATTGTTTGATTTTCTACGATAGATTCTTCTTTTTCTGCCTTTTGGATGGGAATCAGTCCGGAGGTTCCCACGGGATGCGGTATTCTTGTATAGTCTCGCTCAGATCTCGCTGTACCCCCCCAGGAAGGCGAAGGTCTCACAGCTCCGCTCCAGGTCCGAGAGGAGGTAACGGATGCGGTCCTCGGCGGGGGAGGCCTCGAAGTCGAAGTAGAAACGCATATCGAAGTCCCGACCCTCAATGGGGCGGTTCTCCAGCTTGGTGAGGTTGACCCCCTGGGCGGTGAACTTGGCCAGGGTGGCGTACAAGGAGCCGGGCTCGTGGGGCAGGGTCAGCATGAGGCTGATCTTGGTGGCCCCGGGGTAGACCCGCAGGTCCTTGGTGATGCAGATGAAGCGGGTGTCGTTGCGCCCCGCGTTCATGATGGTGTTGCCGTCGGCCAGCTGGGCCAGGCTGTAGAGGGAGGCGCAGGACTCCGAGGCGATGGCGGCCACGTCCTCCCGATCCATGGCGGCCACGATAGCGGCGGCCTCGGCGGTGTTGCGGCAGACGTGGGTCTTGATCTCGGGGTGGGCCTCTAAGAAGCGGCGGCACTGGCCCAGAGCCTGTCTGTGGGAGTAGACCTCCCGGATATTCTCCAGCCCGGTACCGGGCTTACCCAGCAGGCGGTGATCGATGCGGAGCTTGACACTGCGGACGATGGAGAAATTGTACCTCTGCATGAGATCGTAGACCTCGTTGACGGTGCCGTAGGTGCTGTTCTCGATGGGCAGGACGCCGAACTCGCATTCGCCCTTCTCTACCGCCTCGAAAACGTCGCCAAAGGTGCCGTAGTAGCGGATGCGGGGAAGGCTGAAGAGGCGGTCCGCGGCGATCTGGCTGTAGGCCCCCTCCACGCCCTGGCAGGCCACAAGGCCTCCGTCGGGGAAGACGGCAGGGGTGGCATTCATGGCGCGGCTGATGCGCTGGGACACGTCCTCGGGGTGGTCGGCGGCGTGAGCGGCGGCCAGGAGGCTGGACTGACGGGCCTTGGAGAGGTCCATCATGACTGTGAAGAAGATCTTGGCGTAGTAGCGGTATTCGGGACCCGCCAGGTCGGCCATATCGGCCAGAATCTCCCGCTCACGGGTGCGGTCGTAGACCGGGAGTCCATGCTCCCTCTTGTAGTCCGCCACGTCGGCGGCCACGTCCATGCGGCGGCAGAATTTCTCCATCAGCTCGCGGTTCAACGCGTCGATCTCGGCGCGGCTCTCTTTGATATCTCTTGCCATGGTTGGCTCCTTTGGTATGGGGTTCAAATTTGGGTTTATTGGTGCATCCGTTTCCCCGTACTCCTCGCTCTCCAAATAACGCAGTGGGGTGAGGGGCCCCCGCGGGGGTTTCTAAGACGGTTACGGTTCTCGGTTCGTATAGCTGAAACTTTCAAGTTGCATCAACACATTTTGGTCTCAG
>JAGAIH010000205.1 GCA_017626655.1 Clostridia bacterium
CATTGATATTATGGGTTCCATCGTGGGCTACGTGCCTTACTTCGGTCTGCTCACCGACGAGGGCAGAAAGGCTACTTGGGTGGTCAAGGTTCAGACCACCAAGAAGCCCGAGGCACAGCTTCTGGGCTCGGCCATCGGTATGAAGGTCATGGAGGACGTGCCCTACGTGGTGGGTCTGGATCAGTGGATCGGGACCGAGCTGAACGACGCCGCCTGCTCCTACCTGAAGGACTTCGGCGCGGCCACCGCCTCCAACGGCGCGGTGGGTCTGTACCACATCGCGAACCTCACCCCCGAGGCCGTGGAGCTGGGTGAGTCCCTCATCGCCGAGGGCTCCAAGGAGTATATCATCGACGACGCCGAGCTGGCTCGCGTCCAGGCCAACTACCCCGTCATGTGGAAGAACCCCGACGCCACCCCCAAGCTCTGCTTTGTGGGCTGTCCTCACCTCTCCCTGGAGCAGCTGAAGGATTGGACGGACAGGATCGAGGCGGGTCTGAAGGAGAATGGCAACAAGAAGGTCCTGATCCCCACCGTCCTCACCGCCGCCCCCAAGGTGCTGGAGGCCTTCAACAAGACGGATTACGCCGCCAGACTGAAGGCCACGGGCGTCGTCACCTCCTACATCTGCCCCCTCATGTACATGAACAATCCTCTATGCAAGAAGATGCCCGTCATCACCTCGTCCAACAAGCTCCGCACCTATACCAGCGCAAGATATTACACCGACGCAGAGATCCTCTCTGCTATCACGAAGGGAGGCAAGTGATATGAAACAGTTCAAGGGAAGAGTCGTAGCCCCCGGCACCTGCACCGCCGAGGCACTCGTCACCACCGAAGGCTTCAACACCCTGGCCTCCTTCCAGATGGCTCTCCAGTTCGGGGACAAGGAGGTCAAGTGCGGCGACCAGAACAACAAGGATCTTCACGGCAAGCCCATGATCGGCAAGGCCCTCTGCCTGCCCCAGACCATCGGCTCCACCACGGGCGGTCTCGTGCTCTACTGCGCCTGCGCCATGGAGAAGAACCCCGCCTGTATGCTGTTTGCCAACCACATTGATTCTCTCGCCGCCGCCGGCGCCATCCTGGCCGACGTCTGGGTGGACGGCGTGTCCATGCCCGTCGTGGACTGCCTGGGGGATGAGTTCTTGCAGTACGTCAAGGACGGCATGAAGATCACCGTCAAGGAAGACGGTGTTGTTGAGGTGGAGTAATTTCCATCACGGATACGAAAAGGGATACGGCTCTCGGGCGGTATCCCTTTCTTTTGGGCGGAGCTTGCCCTGTACGGTAAATTCTCCACGAATTTTCCGAGGGGAGACTTGATTTTTTCGGTTGGATACTGTATAATGGTGTCAATGATCCGCGAAAGGATGCTTACTGTGAAAAAACTGATACCGATGGGCGTGCTTTTGCTGTGCGTGGCAGTGGCTCTGGCCGCCTGTGATGCCGATAAGCCCTCCGAGACCGATACAGGGGATACAGCGGTCACCGAGGAGGCTACCTTGGACGGTGCCACCGAGATTCCCGATACCGCCCCCGAGACCGAGGAGCCTGCCGACACGATTCCCGATGAGACAGAGGCTGAGGGGGATGCCGAGTCCGATCCCCCTTCGGAGGAGTCCACCGAGACGGAAACCCCTCCCGATGAGACCGAGTCCGCAACCGAGGCTCCCACCGAGCCCGAGACCGAACCCGAGTTCACAGGCCCCGGCAAGCTGGTCTACACCTCCAACGAGGGGCTTCGCTACCTCAACAACATGGGCAAGGAGGTCGGCTCTGCCTTTGAGGTGGGTCAATACGGCGGGTGGAAGGACCGCGTCATCACCGTGGGCATCGGCCAGGTGGCGGTCTTCATGGACTGGGGTTGGGTGGCCTTCGACTCCAAGGAGTATGAGTTTGGCTACATCGTCAACGGGGAGGAGTTCTTTTCCGAGAGCTTTGCCCAGGAGGCCGATGCCGCCGTGGCGGCTATGGCCAAGAAGCTGGGGGCAAAGAACTGCGCCCGCTTCAGCAGCGGGCTGACCGCCGAGGCGTTGAAGCCGGGGGAGAACAGGGTGCAGTTCTGCGTCCGCCTGGACGAGGGTGTGGTGAGCGTCATCCGCGACTACACCGTGAAGCTGACCCAAGAGCCCGTGCGGCTGGACGGCTCCTACTGGAGCGTGCCTTTGGATGATTGGGCGATCTCGGGTCATAGACCTGCGCTTGTCACGAAATCGGATCCCACCTACGGCGGCATGGTGGCCGCGGGGGGTGTGGAGAAGGGGGCGCTTTTGCACCAAGGCGCCATCGGTGTGGGTACGGTGGATCTCTCCAAGTACGATAAGGTGGTGATCTACTTCGGCTGTGACAATGGTGGAACCACTCAGGATCGCTACAACAAGAATCCCCACAACCGCATCATGCTGACCCGGGTGGATACCAACGGGATGATGTCGCCCGAAAGCAAGGATATCATCGCCTCCGCCACCTACACCCTGGGTGGCTGGGGAGTCAAGGCCATTGAGATCGACCTGAGCCGAGTGAACTACAAGGGGCCTGTGTACATCACCATTGATTCATTGCCGGGGACGTTCGTACTGTTTTCGTCCATTGAGTTTTTGGTGGAGTGAATCCAATCAATAAAAGAGCTCTGTCCGTGTGGGCAGAGCTTTTTTGTGGGGGAGTTTTCAAATTTGGGCTTGGGGGGAGTTTCTGGTAACAAATTGTAGGGACCGGCGTCCTCGACGGTCCGCTACCGTTCGACCAAGAATCTTTGTCGGGTCAAGGATATTTGTGGACTGACAGAGGACGCCGGTCCCTACGGCTTCAATTTGTTGTCGGATGAAAGCAATGTAAACAAACAGCAATTTTTGGTATGAAATGAACGATAAAGACAAGACCGAACCGAAAGAGACCCCCGCGGGAGCTTGCCCACGGAGGCCTCTTTTTATTAAACGGATTGTTGAAATCTAAACAGAAGATTTAGAAATCAAGCTCCCAGATGCTGGTAGTAGTAGCAGAGCTTAGCCCAGGAGTAGTCCACGCCGGCGAAGGTGTACTTGTCCATAAGGGTCTGGAGCAGCTCGGCCAGGCGGGCGTCCACGGGGACGCAGCCCTCCAGCTCGGGGTGATCCTCGGAGGCAGGGAGCTTCTTGTCCAGGTAGGCGGTGATGTCGGCGGTGAGATCGGGGCCGCGGCCGTGGGTCTTGCCCTCCAGCACCTCGTCCAGCTTGTAGATCTCAGCCAGCTCCTCGAACTCCTCGCCCCAGATCTCCTTGAGCTTCTCGCGGGTACCGTCGCCGTAGAGAGCCATGTAGTTGAGGATCTCCTGGTCCGACTCGGTGACGGCGAAGTTGAAGGCGCCGCGCCCGATCATTTCCTCCACGGAGTGGGAGAACACGGCGGTCAGGCCGATGAAGTCAGCGTAGATGACCGAGCCCAGGGAGCCGTCCGCGCGGAGCTCGTGGTAGTAGCCGTCGTCGCCCATGGCGATCTTGATACCGCCCGAGAGAATCTCGGCCAGGTCGCTCATACCGTCGTCCACGATCTCACCGTCGGGGAAGGTGAAGTAGCCGGGGGCGCAGACCGTAAAGTGGTCGTAGGAAGCGCCCAGGAACTCCACGCTGAAGGTGAAGCCGCCCACCTGGTAGACGTCGTAGAAGGCGATGTCGATATAGTAATCCTTACCGGCCTCGAAGTAGACCACCATGGAAAGGTTGACGGGATCGTAGTACATACGCTCGCCGCCCTCGTGGACGTAGTACTCGGTGCGGTCGGCGTTGAAGATCCAGCCGTCCACCTGCCAGTCGCTGTGGGAGGTGATGCGGTAGGCGCCCGAGCGCTCGGGGACGAACTTATAGAGCAGGCCTCGGGGCATGATGACGCGGTCGTAGTAGACGTGGTTGTCGTCGCCCTCGGTGGCGGTGTAGGCGGAGTAGGCCGCCAGACCGCGGATGGGATCGTCCAGGTGGACGCCGTTCGTGCCGTAGGCATCGTAGTAGGAGCACATCTGGAGCCACTGGTTGGGGTTGTCGCTCTCCAGACCGATGGCCTGGGCTACCTTCTCCAAAAGGCCCTTCAGCTCGGCGTTGACCGAGCAGAGACCGTAGATGGCGGAGTTGGAGGCGTAGTTGCAGTACTGGACGATGGCGTCGTAGTAGTTGACACCGTCGATCTCGATCTGACCGTTGTAGGCGTGGGTGTAGATGGGGAGGTTACTGAACTGGGTGGCCTTCATGAGATCCACCAGCAGGAGGGGACCGTTCTTGTCGCCCACGTGATAGTAGCCGTCCTCCTCGTTGTAGACGGGGGTGATATAGGTCTCGTAGCCGAAGCCGTCGGCGGCGCGGTCGGTGGCGGCGTAGCGGGGAATGTAGGTGGGGACGTTGATCTCACTTTCCTTGACTACGCGGAGGTTTTTCAGGTAGACGGTATCGTCGCCCACGGTGTCGGAGGAGTCCTTGGAGTAGCAGAAGGCCACCTCGTAGGTGCCGTCCTTCTGGGCGACGTAGGTGAAGCAGGTGTTCCACTTGTCAGACTCGCCCGAGATTTGGTAGATATCCTTGGCGTCCACCAGCATATAGAGGATATCGGCACCCTGCTCGCAGGAGGCCCAGTAGTCGAAGGCCAAGGCCTCGCCCGCCTTCATGGTGACGTCGGCGTACATGATGGAGAAGCTGCCGTCCTTGCCGGAGTTGGCGGGGACGATGACTTTTTCGCCGTCCTTCTCCTTGATGATGAAGGGCCAGTACATCTCGGCGTTCTCGTCCTCGGTCTCGGGGCGGTAGGTGACGGTGATCTCACCCCGGTTGAAGACCCCCGCGATCTCGTCGGAGGAGGGCATGGAGACGTTGGGCTTCTCGGCGGGCATCAGCTCGTCCAGGCTGTGGAAGAGCTTCTGCTCATAGTTCTCGGCGGTGAAATGCTCGAACATGGCCACGAAGGGAGCGTCGCTGACGATACCGCCCGCCTCGATCATGCAGATGACGCCGTAGCGGTCCACCAGCACCGAGGTGGGGTAGCCCTGGATGTTGAAGGCGGGGCCCATGTTGGTGTAATCCTTGGCCATGGGGAAGGACAGGCCGCCCATGGTGTCGGGATCGGTATCATAGCTGGGATTCTCATAGAAGTTGTCCTTGAAATTCTTCACGCCCTCCTCGGAGTCGCCGCTGAGGGTGGAGTGGTTCAGGGCCACGATCTCGATCTCGTCCTTATACTGCTGATACACGGCATCCATGTAGGGGAACTCCTTGACGCACCAGGAGCAGGTGGTATACCAGAAGTTGATGAGCACTACCTTCTTGGTCTTCAGCAGCTCGGAGAGCTTCTGGGTGTTGCCGTCGGAGTCCACCACCGAGAAGTCTCGCATGACGTCGCCCAGCTGGTAGGACTTACCGCTGTGGTCGGTGTTGTCGATGACGGCGGAGGTGAGGGTGATCTCGGTGGCCGTGCCGGACAGGGGGTAGCAGGCATCGGTCTTGTAGCCCTCGGGCATGCCCGAGAGGACAGCCACGTACTTGTCGTTCTTCTTCAGGGTGATCTTGGCCACGCCCGCCGCGTCGGTGGTGGTGTAGTTGACCAGATCCTCCAGGGTGTCATCGGTGTAGATGTAGACGTTGACGCCCGAAAGAGCCAGACCGCCCGCGGACTTGACCGTAATGGAGTACTCGGCCTTGGCCTCGGAGCTGCCGGGCTTGGTCTCGTCGGGGGTGTTGGGTTGGGTGGCTTCGCCGGTAGTCTCATCGGGCTGGGTGCTCGGATTGCAGGCGGCGAAGGACGCCAGCAGCATGAGCAACGCCAGTATGAGGGCGAGGGACTTGCGCAGATTCTTCATTTTTCTTCTCCTATCAGGGATTTTGTTCGCTATGTATGTGACAGGCTACAAAGGAGCATAGAACAACATGGTATAGCATACCACAAACCTCGGGAAAAATCAAGAGGGTTTCCGAATTTTTTATAATTAAGGATATATGTTTACAATTTGCTCTTGAATTATCCATTTCAATGTGATAAAATACTGATTACGCATGGACTTTTTTATGTATGTCGAAAATACGCCGAAAAGCGTCAGAAAGGTAAGGAACATGTTCGCAAATTCCGCAAAGCAAAAGACTACGATCCGCGTCCTGACGGTGGTGTTGGCCGCCGTGATGACCCTGTCCGCAGCCGCCGCCGTCATTGGCTGGCTGATCCCGGACAGCGCTGTCAACGGGGGCGGGATCCAACTTCTCGACCGTGATCTGATCACGAATCGGGAGAACTACTACGACAGCTCGGTGATCTACAAGCTCCCCGAGACCATCAAGGAGACCGACGAGATCTCGGTGATCGTTGAGGTCAAGGAGGAGTCCCTGCTGGAGCAGTACCCCGGGGCCTCCTCGGGCATGAGCTTCACCGAGTACGCCCTCTCCGACGAGGCCGCCGCCATCCGTGACCGCATCGCCGCCGAGAAGGACGCTCTGCTCTCCGACTTCAACAAGGCCGATCTGAAGTACGTGACGGGTGAGGACTACACCAACGTCATGAGCGGCTTTGAGATCCTCATCAAGGCGGGGGACTTCGAGTCCTTCGTCAAGACCGTGGGCGACCGAGGCACCACCATCATCGGTGAGGTCTACAAGCCCGAGGAGACCAAGTCTGTGGGGACTCAGCTGGTGGAGAACACCGTCAACGTCTACCCCACGGGTATCTTCAACAGCTCGGGCTTCGAGTACGACGGCACCGGCACCGTGGTGGCGGTCCTGGACACGGGTCTGGACTACTACCACTCCGCCTTCTCCCTGGCCAACTTCACCGCCGACCGCAGTAAGCTGGGCCTGACCTTTGACGAGGTCGCCGCCCTCATCGGGGACACCCGCGCCTCGGGGTTGCAGTCGAATCTGACCGCCTCCGACGTGTATATCAACGAGAAGGTGCCCTTCAGCTTCGACTACGCCGACGGCGACTCCGACGTCTACCCCATCGCCTCGGACCACGGTACCCACGTGGCGGGCATCATTGCGGGTAAGGACGACACCATCACCGGTGTGGCTCCCAACGCTCAGCTCTGCATCATGAAGACCTTCTCGGACGTGGAGACCTCCGCGAGATCCGCCTGGATCCTGGCGGCGCTGGACGACTGCGTGGTCATCGGCGTGGACGTGATCAATATGTCTCTCGGTACCGACTGCGGCTTCTCCCGCGAGATGGACAAGGAAGCCATCTCGGGCGTGTACGACCGCATCCGCGCCGCGGGCATCTCCATCGTGGCCGCCGCCTCCAACAGCTACAACTCTACTTACTCCTCCGAGAAGAACGGTAACCTGGGTCTGACCTCCAACCCCGACTCGGCTACCGTCGGCTCTCCCTCTACTTACAAGGGCGCCCTGTCCGTGGCGTCCATCAGCGGTACCAAGACTCCTTACCTGCTCTACGGCGAGACCATCATCTATTTCCTGGAGTCCTCCGACCGTGTGTCCGAGGAGAAGAACTTCTACGACGATCTGCTCCCCGAGGGCGTGGACGAGATGGAGATCGAGTTCATCACCATCCCCGGCGCGGGCCGCTCCGCCGACTACACGGGCATCGACGTCAAGGGCAAGATCGCCCTGGTGGCCCGTGGCTCCACCACCTTCGAGGAGAAGGCCAACGTAGCCCAGCAGAAGGGCGCGGCGGGTATCATCATTTACAACAACGTATCGGGTGATATCAAGATGAACGTGGGCGACACCACCATCGCCGTGGCTTCCATCCGCCAGGACGACGGTGAGATGCTGGCCGCCGCCGGCAAGGGCGTTCTGTCGGTGAAGCGCTCCCAGACCTCGGGTCCCTTCATGTCCGACTTCTCCTCCTGGGGCCCCACCCCCGATCTCCAGCTCAAGCCCGAGATCACCGCCCACGGCGGCTCCATCCTGTCGGCTGTCCCCGGTCAGTCCTACGACCGCATTTCGGGTACCTCCATGGCGACTCCCAATATGTCGGGTGTGACCGCTCTGCTCCGCCAGTACGTCAAGGCCAACTTCCCCGACAAGGCCGACGATCCCGTGGCGGTTACCGCCTTCGTCAATCAGCTCCTCATGTCCACAGCGGACGTGGTCTACAACACCAACGGTCTGCCCTACTCACCCCGTAAGCAGGGCGCGGGTCTGGCCAACCTGGTCAGCGCCGCCTCCACCAAGGCCTTCATCCAGACCTACGACCGCAAGACGGGCGAGATCATGGATAAGTCCAAGATCGAGCTGGGGGACGATCCCGACCGCACCGGCGTGTACACCCTGAAGTTCGCCATCCATAACTTCGGCTCCTCCGCTCTTACATACGACGTCTCGGCCATCGTCATGACCGAGGGCGTCAGCGACACCAAGACCAACCAGGGCGAGACCACCGTCACCGAGCAGGGCTACATCCTGAGCGGCGCCTCCGTGGTGGTTTCTGACTGCAAGGGCGGCTCCCTGTCGGGCAGCAGTGTCACCGTGGACGGCGGCAAGGTAGCCGAGATCACGGTCACCATCACCCTCAGCGATGAGGACAAGAAGTACATGGACGAGTCCTTCGAGAACGGTATGTACGTGGAGGGCTTCGTGACTCTCACCGCCGCCGAGGGTACCGTCAGCCTGGGCGCTCCCTACCTCGCCTTCTACGGCGACTGGACCGAGGCTCCCATTATGGACCTGGATTTCTTCCAGACCAACAAGGACGAGCTGGACGATTCCATCGACCTCCTGGACAAGACTCTGCCCGATGCCTACGCCACCCGCCCCGTGGGCCGCGTGGAGGGGGACTACGTCAGCTTCATGGGCGCCTACTACTTCGTCCAGAACCCCGCTGACAAGAAGATCGCCGCCGACCGCAAGTATATCTCCATCTCCAACCAGGAGGGCGCGGTCAACGCCGTCCAGTACGTCTGGGCGGGTCTGCTCCGTAACGTCAAGGAGGCGGTCGTCACCGTCACCGACGACGCCACGGGCGAGGTGGTGTACGAGACCGTGGATCGGGATATCCGTAAGTCCTACTCCAACGGCGCTACCATTTTCCCCGCCAACATCGACGTCAAGTTCTCGGCCATCGAGCAGGCTCTGAAGAACAACTCCTCCTATACCGTCACCGTCAAGACCTACATGGACTACGACCGCGACGGCGCGGAGACCAACGATAACAATACCTTCACCTTCCCCGTGGTGACCGACTTCCAGGCTCCCGCCGTCACCGACTGCGAGTTCTATACCGAGTACGATAAGTCGGCCAAGAAGACCCGCCTCTTCGCCAAGATGTCGGTCTACGATAACCACTACACCATGTGTATGCAGATGGGCTACGTGGCCCTGGAGCAGGACGGTTACATGGTCAAGGCCTTTGACAAGTACATGACCCCCGTCTACTCCGAGGAGAACTCCACCACCACCGTCATCTACGAGCTGACCGACTACGTGGACGAGATCCGCGCAAACTCCGCCAACGGCAACTGCATCACGGTCGTCACCTACGACTACGCCCTGAACCAGGCCGCCTACGAGATCCCCCTGCCCGACGACTACACCGACTTCTACTTCACCGAGTCCGAGCTGACCCTGTCTCCCAACGAGGTCTACGATCTCAAGCCTCTGGTCTACCCCGCCACCGAGTGGCCCGAGCTTCTGGAGTACTACTCCGCCAACATGGACGTGGCAACCGTCGTCAACGATAAGCTGGTGGCCATCGCCCCCGGCGTGTCCCGTATCGTGGCCCGCGACCCCGTGACCAAGAAGACCGCCTCCTTCACCCTGACGGTGCGGGGCGAGGGCGACGAGGGCTACGTGCGCTACGACAAGCCCGTGGCCGAGAACTTCACCCTGACGGGCTACCGCATCGACAAGGCCTACTACTTCCTCTCCTCCGAGGAGAGAGACCTGGGTGTGACCGGGGACGAGATGAAGTTCGTGGGAGAGAACTACTCCCTCTCCATGTTCCCCTCCGAGTCGGTGACCCTGCGCTACCGTCTGGACGCCTACTTCCCCGAGGATACCAAGGTGGTGTTCGAGTCCTCCAACGAGAACATCGTCACCGTGGATGAAAGCGGCGCCATTACCGCCGTGGCCGAGGGCTTCGCCTCCATCGCCGTCAAGGTGTTCATGGACGATCAGGCCACCTACTTCTCCAAGTCCATCAGCATCAGCGTCAAGGATCCCTACGTGACCACCGGCCCCTCCCTGACCCACTACTTCGGTCTGGGCGGTGTGGTCAATATCCCCGCCTCTCTGTCCATCACCGAGATCGGACAGTACGCCTTCTCCAACTTCGATTACATCCCCAAGGGGCCCGAGGACGAGATCTCGGAGGACCTTCCCGAGACCACCAAGATCTGGTTCATCGGTGACGATACCATCGAGGAGGTCATCATCCCCGAGGGCGTCAAGACCATCGGTCCCTACGCCTTCGCTAACCTGACCGCCCTGAAGCGTGTGGTCCTGCCCTCCACCCTGGAGCGCATCGACCAGGGCGCCTTCTACGGCTGTACCTCCCTGAAGACCGTGGAGGGCCTGGGCAGCGTCAAGTTCATCAACCAGAACGCCTTCGCCGACTGCGCTCTGGAGGGCTCCATCAAGCTGGACAGCGTGGTGGCTCTGGCCGACTACGCCTTCTTCGGCAATACCCCTCTGAAGGGCGTGACCCTCTCTGCCTCTACCCAGTCGGTGGGCGCTTACGCCTTCGCGGGTTGTGAGTCTTTGACCTCGGTGAGCATCCCCGCCGAGAAGATCAAGCTGGGCCGTTACGCATTCAGCGGTTGTAAGGCTCTGCCCACGATCTCCATCAACGCCTCCGTCGTGCCCGCAGGCGCCTTCGACGGCTGTGAGGCTCTGTCCTCCGTGACCCTGGGCAAGGACGTGGCGGTCATTGGTGAGTACGCCTTCCGCGGTACCGCTCTGAACGCCTTCACCGTAGCCGAGGGCAACACCGCCTTCTCGGTACTGGCAGGGAAGCCTTACCTGTTAAATAAGGAAGGAAACACCCTGCTCCTGGTGGCTCCCGGTGTCAAGGGTGCCTTCGAGCTGACCGACTCCAAGGTGACCGCCATCGGTACGGGCGCCTTCTCGGGCAACAAGCAGCTGACCTCGGTGAATATGCCCCAGGTTACCCTGGTGGGTGCCTACGCCTTCGCCGATTGCTCCAGACTGGAGACCGTTAAACTGGGTAAGCTCACCTCCATCGCCGACCATTCCTTCTACCGCACCGCCATCAAGGCGACCCCCGACCTGTCGGGAGTGGCTGTGATCGGTGACTACGCCTTCGCCCGCTCGGCCATTGAGGTCGTGGTCATTCCCGAGGGCGTGACCGTGGGGGCCTCCGCCTTCCGTGAGTGCAAGTCTCTCAAGTCTGTAAAGATCGGAAACAACGCCGTTATCGGTGACTCCGCCTTCCGTCTGGACATCGACAGCAACTACGAGGCCACCTTCTACGAGGAGAACGATACCCGCTTCTACCACTACGTCCTCACCTCTCCCATGCAGGAGCTGGTGATCGGGGACAACGTGCAGATCGGCAGCTCCGCCTTCTACGGTGCCTCCAAGCTGGAGACCGTGACCCTGGGCAAGAATGCCGTCATCGGCGACTTCGCCTTCTACAACGCCGCCGAGCTGGAGAGCATCGACCTCTCCGCCGCCCTGTCGGTGGGTGAGTCCGCCTTCTCGGGCGATATGCTCTACCTCTTCTCCAACAGCGGTCTGACCATCCCCGTCATTGACGACGAGGGTATGTATGTCTACCTGTACTACGCCTCCGACCTTCAGTCGGTGGATCTCTCCGCCGCCACCTCCATCGGTGAGTCCGCCTTCGCCTACTGTAAGGAGCTGACCTCGGTCAAGCTGGGCAACGGTATCACCGTCATCCCCGCCCAGGCCTTCTTCTACTGCGAGGCTCTGTCCGACATCAACCTGAAGGGCGTGGAGTCCATCGGCACCAACGCCTTCAACAGCACCGCGCTGACTACCGTCGATCTCTCCGCCACCGCGGATATCGGCACCTACGCCTTCGTCTACAACGAGGGCCTGACCGCCGTGATCCTGAATCTCAACGGCTCGACCCTGGGTGAGGGAGCCTTCTCCTACTGTAATGCTCTGGCATCCGTGGAGAACCTGGGCAAGGTCACCTCCGTGGGGGATTACGCCTTCGCCTACACCGCCATCACCTCGGCCGATCTGGAGGCCGCCGCCTACCTGGGTACTCACGCCTTCCTGAAGGAGGAGATAACCGACTTCACCGTGACCCTGGGCTCGGCTCTGGCCGATCTGGGTGACAATCCCTTCGCCAACTGCCGTCTGGAGGCCTTCAAGTCTACCGAGACCGAGACCTTCAACGGAAGCGAGTACGGGACCGAGACTCTGACCTTCTCCATCAGCGATACCGTCCGTGTGATCGACGGCCATCTCTACCGCGTGGTCCCCACGGGTCTGGAGATGATCGCCTACGCGGGCGACGCTTCCGTGGTCACCGTGGCCGACGGCACCGTCCGCATCGCCGACATGGCCTTCGCGGGTGCCCCCGTTCGCCAGGTGGTGACTCCCTACACCCTGAAGGCCGTGGGCCATAAGGCCTTCTATGGCTGTGAGAAGCTCTCCATGCTGTCCTTCGCTTCCTACGTCGCTCCCGCCCTGGAGGAGGCCTACGACGCCGAGCTGTTCAACAGCAAGGACCATATTCCCGCTACGGGTCAGTATTCCTTCACCAACACCGACGGCGAGGAGATCTACCACGACGGTCTCGGCATCGTGCCGTACTTCATGTGGAACGCCGCCGATACCCCCTCCAACGTCTACTACGGCGCCAACTTCGTGGACTACGTGGGTCTCTATGACGGAGACCTGGTCATCGTCCGTCCCGTCAACGGCCGTCAGTACGATTCCTTCATCTGGGGCCAGTATTTCGCCACCGTGGTGGACGGTGCCGCCGCCGCCGACGAGGTGACCCTGGCCGCCATCGCCGCCATCGACGCTCTGCCCGACACGGTCTCCCTGGCGGACAAGCCTCTGGTCATCGCCGCCCGCGAGGCCTACGACAAGATCTCCACCATCGAGCAGCGCGCGCTGGTCACCAACTACGCCAAGCTGGAGCAGGCCGAGAAGCGTATCAAGGATCTGGAGTATCTGGAGAAGGGCGACGAGACCGAAACCGACACCGAGCAGGTCGAGAACGGCGGATTCCTGTCCAGTATCCCCGCCTCCGCCATCGCCCTGGGCGTGCTGGCGCTCCTGTTCCTGGTCGCCGCCATTGTCTTCGCCTGCCTGTACATCAGCAAGCGCAAGGCCCTGGCCGCCGCTACCGCTAACGGGGCCGTGGCCGCTCCCGCTCCCGATGCGGATGCCGCTCCCGCCGAGGAGACGGCGGTCGAGGCTCCCGACGAGACTCCCGCCGAGTCTTCCGATGAGGCTCCTGCCGAGGCTCCCGCAGTAGCCCCTGTCAAGGCAAAGAAGCCCAAGAAGGCCCGCAAGAGCCGTCCCAAGACCAATCTGAAATCCTTCGGCAAGTCCCGCGCTCCGATAAACTTCAGCATTCCTCCCGCCGTGACCCTGGCTATCGTCATCATCCTGGCCGTGGCCGCCGTGGTGTTCGGCGTGCTGGCCATTGTCAATGGCCTGTCCCTGTGGGATACCCCCTACACCGGCATGGACGAGGAGGGCTACACCGTCAGCGTTCGCTTCGACGCCAACGGCGGCTCCTTCGCGGGATCCCCCAACGAGGTCTACATCGTGGACGTCTTCAACCCCGCTGACTACAAGACCGACGCCGCCGGCAAAGCCCAGATCGCCCTGATCGCTCCCGACGATCCTATCCGCAAGGACAGCGCCTTCCCCGTGTCCAACACCGGCCACTTCCTGGCGGGCTGGTACACCGAGCGCACCCTCCGCGTGGACGCCAGCGGCCAGCCTCTGGACGAGTACGGTCAGCCCACCGCCGTGAGCGGCCGTCCTCAGGGCTACACCTACAGCGGTAAGTGGGACTTCAAGAACGACCGCCTGGCCGTCGATCCCAACGGCACCAAGGGCTCTGCGGAGAATGAGATCACCCTCTACGCCGCTTGGGTCCCCTACTTCAACTTCGAGTTCTACGCAGAGCAGGCTGACGGCTCCTTCTCCCTGATCGAGACCAAGCAGCTGGTCACCATCGACCTGCCCGTGTGGAATGAGCGTACCGGTAAGCTGGATATGAAGGACTTCCCCGCTGTGGAGGGCATGACCTTCGAGTCCGCTTTCCTGGACGAGGCCATGACCATCCCCGCCGAGGGCAAGGTCAGCGGCGCCGTGGACTATACCACGGGTACGGTGGAGAGCGACGGTACCATCCGCCTCTACACCACCTGGATGGAGGGAACCTGGTTCCGCATCTCCACCCCCAAGCAGTTCTATGACAATGCCCGTCTGGGCGGCAGCTACCTCATCGAGGCGGATCTGGACTTCTCGAATTCCCTGTGGCCTGCGGTCATGTCCACGGGCGAGTTCACCGGCTCCATCGTGGGTAACGGTCATACCATCTCCAACGTGACCGTCCTGCAGGGCGACAACTCCAAGATCAACGGCGGTCTCTTCGGCGTGCTGGGGGCTTCCTCCTCCATCACCGATCTCCGCCTGGAGAACATCACCTTCCGTATCGTGGCGGGCTCCCGTATGCAGGGAACCAACTACGGTCTGCTGGCGGGTACTGCCCAGGAGGGCGCGACCCTGGAGAACGTCACCATCACGGGTACCATCGAGATCGGTAAGGATTGCTACCGTCCCAATGACTACAGCATCGGCCTGCTCTGCGGAAGCGGCAAGGTCGAGGGCATCGACATGAGCGGCATCACCGTTACGGTGGAGGATCCCGACAACAACACCGCCCGCGTGGAGGTGAACCCCGAAACCGGCGAGGTCACGCTGACCTTCGCCGAGTGATCGGGCCGCGTATATAATTAGGAGGAATATAGAAAATGAGTAAGAAAATCCTTTCGGTCGCGCTGGCTCTGCTGATGTGCCTCAGCACGGTCGCCGTGTTCGCTTCCTGCGGGGGCGGCAAGGGGGGGAACCCCGACGCTCTGGTCATCATGACCGAGGAGCTGGACGGCCTCTTCAACCCCTTCTTCTCCACCACCGCCGCCGACGGTACCATCGTCTCCATGACCCAGATCGGTATGCTGGGCACCGACTACGTGAACGGTGAGGTCGTGGTGGCCTGCGGCGACGAGCACGCCGTGGTGGTCAAGGACTACGACGTGGTCTACGACAGTGCCACCGACAATACCGTCTACACCTTCGTCATCAAGAACGGCATCACCTTCTCGGATGGCAAGCCCCTGACCATCAACGACGTGCTGTTCAACCTGTACGTGTACCTGGATCCCGTCTACACCGGCTCCTCCACCATGTACTCCACCGATATTCTGGGTCTGAAGGACTACCGCACCCAGACCGTCAGCTCGGGGGACAGCAACACCGACGACCAGATCTCCCAGCAGGCAGGCGACAGAGCCAAGAACCGCATCAACGAGCTGATCAACCTTTACAAGCAGGTGGGTCAGACCGCTACCCAGGGTACCTACAGCGCTACCTACGACCAGATGGTGGCCGCCATCCAGAACCACAGCCTGTCCAGCGGCTACAAGGAGGCCATTTCCAACGATCCCTCCGAGGTCACCGTGGACAATCTGCTGGCCGACTACGAGCTGACCCTGAAGTATTTCAAGGAGGAGCTGAACACCGACTACGTCTCCGCCAAGGAGGCTTACCTGGAGGAGCCCTACAAGTCCACCGGTGAGTTCGACGAGGTCACCTCCTTCATGTACGCCGAGGGCTACGTTACCATCGAGTACGAGAAGGACGAGAACAACAAGGACATCAAGTCCCAGATCAAGAAGGTCATCCGCAACTACAACGCCGACGTGGTGGTGGACAAGGATTCCGCGATCCAGTACGTCTACGACTCCAAGGTGGAGCAGGAGCTGCACATGATCCTCATGTACTGGGCTACCGCTCAGAAGCTCTCCACCGGCTACACCGCCGCCGCCAAGGAGGTCATCCTCCACGCCAACATGCAGGACGGCCAGCTGGCTGTTCCCAACATCGCGGGTATCGTCTCCCTGGGTCACACCACCGATGAGACTATGGCCTACGCCAAGAACGGCAGCTACACCGTGGCTCATGACCACAACCCCGACGGTACTCCCGCAAACCCCGACGAGTACGACGTCCTCCAGATCACGGTCAAGGGCACCGACCCCAAGGCCATCTGGAACTTCGCCTTCTCGGTGGCGCCCCAGCACTACTACGCCGAGGGCTACACCGTGGATATCGCCAACAACCAGTTCGGCGTGGAGTACGGCTCCTACGAGTTCATGACCACCGTCATCCAGTCTCCCCGTAACGTCAAGGTCCCCATGGGCGCGGGCGCGTACAAGGCGACTGACGCAAACAACGGCGACAACCCCGAGGGTACCGCCTTCTTCAGCAACAACGTGGTCTACTTCAAGGCCAACAATAGCTTCCTCATGGGCGCTCCCAAGATCGAGAAGCTCCGCTACCAGGTGGTCTCCTCCTCCAACGCCCTGAACGTGCTGGAGAGCGGCTCGGTCCACTTCGTCACCCCCCAGTTCACCCAGAACAACATTGACAAGCTCAACGGCATGGCCGCCAAGGGCATCGAGAAGACCTCCACCCGTCAGCTGGGCTACGGTTACATCGGTATCAACGCGGGCAAGGTGCCGGATATCAACATCCGTAAGGCCATCATGTGCGCCATGGACACCAGCCTGGCCCTGTCCTACTACTCCACGGGTACCGCCGAGACCATCTACTGGCCCATGTCCACCGTCTCCTGGGCATACCCCAAG
>JAGAIH010000206.1 GCA_017626655.1 Clostridia bacterium
ATATCAATAAGACTTTTCGCCTGCCTGCGGAGCTTGTGGAGAGGCTGGAAAGGATCGCACAAAACAACGGTATTTCACTGAACAATTTAGTTGTTCAGTGCTGTGAGTACGCGCTGAACGATATGAGCGTACCGGATGAATGCACCGAGCGGAAGGTATCCGAGTCCGTATGATCGTCACATTTTGCGGCCACGCCGATTTTCATAAAACCCCCGATCTGGAATCCCGTATGCTGACTCTGCTGGCCGAACACGTGGGCGATACTCCCGCCGAATTATACTTAGGAGGCTATGGCGGCTTTGACAGCTTTGCCTATGAGGTAGCGTCCCAATACAAGAAAACACACCCGCAGGTCTCGCTCGTTTTTGTCACCCCCTATCTATCGGTGGAATATCAACGGACACACTTGACAGAAGCGGCCGCGCGTTACGATTCCATCCTGTACCCCGAACTGGAGCGTGTCCCTCCCAGATTTGCCATCACCTACCGGAATCGCTACATGGTCGAGAAGGCTGATCTCGTGATCGCTTACGTCTGTCGAGAACGGGGTGGCGCGTACCAAGCCTACCGCCACGCGCTTCGCAAAGGAAAAGCCGTAATCAATTTGGCCGAAACCGGATCACAGCGGTTATAATACAAAAATTTTCCGTTTTTTCTCTACCATTACATGAATCCCCATCTCACCGTTTCGTCAAATTGCACAATGCCCTTTTCTCCCCATAAATCCCCCCCTGTTTCCTGTCATCACCCCCGAAAAAAAGGGGGTATGACACAGGGACGACAATTATACCCCTATAATAATGAGAGAAACCCACCGAAAAAGCCTTTGCTTCGGTGGGTTTTCGTTATTTTTTTGTCAGAATTTTTGATAATTTTTTGTCAGTCCCCCGAGAGGGGGAAAAACCGCAAAAACAGGGGGTCGAAAGTTTGTTTAGTTTTGAAACAAAAAAAATCCCGAAAACTATTGAAATTTTTTCGTCATTTTGATATAATACATGGTGAATAGATTTCTCTTCTATCAAATCCCCCCGGAAGGAGAACACGTCATCATGAAAATACTGGTCGTTAACGCCGGTAGCTCGTCCTTGAAGTATCAGCTCTTCGACATGGACGAGAACAAGGTGCTGGCGAAGGGTCTCTGCGAGCAGATCGGTCCCGCGGGCAACATCACCCACAAGCGCCCCGGTCAGCCCACCTACGCCGAGAGCTACCCCATGCCCACCCACAACGAGGCCATCGAGCTGGTCCTCAAGCTCCTCACCGACGCCGAATGGGGCGTCATCAAGAGCGTGGACGAGATCGGTGCCGTCGGCCACCGCTTCGCACACGGCGGCAAGTTCCAGTCCTCCCAGGTCCTCACCGAGGCCGAGATGGAGTATCTGGAGTCCATCGTTCCCATCAACCCCCTCCACGGCCCGCCCGCCATCAAGGGCGTGTACGCCTGCCGCGCCGTCCTGGCTGACAAGCCCCACATCGGCGTGTTCGACACCTCCTTCTACTCCACCCTGGAGCCCAAGGCTTACATGTACGCCCTGCCCTACGAGTGGTACGAGAAGTACGGCATCCGCAAGTACGGCTTCCACGGTACCTCCCACCGCTACGTGGGCGCCAAGGCCGCCGAGTACCTGGGCAAGGACGCCAAGGATCTGAAGATCATCACCTGCCACATCGGCTCCGGCTCCTCGGTCACCGCTATCGACGGCGGTATCGCCGTGGACACCTCCATGGGCTTCACTCCCCAGGACGGTCTGCCCATGGGTACCCGTTGCGGCGCCATTGATCCCTCCCTCGTGACCTACGTCATGAAGCAGAGCGGCATGACTCCCGACGAGATGGACAACGCCATGAACAAGAAGTCGGGTCTGCTGGGCGTTTCCGGCGTCTCCAACGACGGCCGTGAGGTCTGGGCCGCCGCCGACGCGGGCAACGAGCGCGCCAAGCTGGCCATGGAGCTCATGGCTCGCGGCGCCGTCAAGCTCATCGGTACCTACACCGCCGAGATGAACGGTCTGGACGTCCTGGTCTTCACCGCAGGCGTTGGCGAGAACGACCGCCGCACCCGTGCGCTGATCGCCGGCAACCTGTCCTTCTTCGGCATCGACTTCGACGCCGAGAAGAACATGACCGCTCCTCACGACGGCATCCTGGAGATCTCCAAGCCCGGCTCCAAGGTCAAGGTCCTGGTCATCCCCACCGATGAGGAGTACATGATCGCCTGCGACACCGAGGCTCTGGCCAAGGCTCTGTAAGGCGGCTTCCAAGGCTACCGCGGAGAAACGAGTCCCCGCGGCGGCCTCCCCCACAAGTACCCGATCTCCCGAGCGCGGGAGGTAAAGATAAGTTTTTAAAAAATTTTTATACGCGAAAGGAAAACAAAACTATGGCACAGTCTCCGTTCGAAATCAAGAAGGAAATTTGCGACATCGGTAAGCGCATCTACGACCACGGCTTCGTTGCCGCCAACGACGGTAACATCTCCGTCAAGGTCGGCCCCAACGAGTTCTACTGCACTCCTACCGGCGTCTCCAAGGGCTTCATGACCCCCGACATGATCATCAAGATCGACGCCAACGGTAACAAGATCGACGGTAAGCTCAACCCCTCCTCCGAGATCAAGATGCACATGAGAGTGTATCAGGAGCGTCCCGACGCAAACGCCGTCGTTCACGCTCATCCTCCCGTGGCTACCGCCTTCACCGTGGCCGGTGTTGAGCTGGACCAGTACATCCTGCCCGAGGCTATTCTGACCATCGGTAACGTTCCTACCTGCGACTACGGTATGCCCTCCACCATGGAGATCCCCGAGTCCCTGATGCCCTACATCCAGAAGCAC
>JAGAIH010000207.1 GCA_017626655.1 Clostridia bacterium
AGGGACTTTTTCAAAAGTCCCTTAAGCGGGTCCAGGGCAGAGCCCTGGCCGACAAACCCAAATTTGAAAGGAGCATGCCCTATGAATGACCGTTACCTTCGTATCATGGAAAGCTCCCTCTCCGCCTACCCCGACCCCCACATCCGCCGCTACCTCGACGAGGTCAAGCAAAACGGCCTCACCGAGCACGGCTTTCCCCGCCTCACCGCCAATATCGGCATCCTTCTGTCCCACGGCATCCGCACCGACCTGGCCCCCCTCTTTCGCGAGATGATGGATTTCTGCTGTGAGCAGATCCCCAAGGTGAAGGCCGCCAACGACTTTTCGGTGCGGGAGATCGTCTGCTGTCTTACCGAGCTGGAGGCGGCGGGACTCTTCCCCGAGGATATCCTCCGCTGGAAGTCCAACCTCATGACCATCTTCCCCGAGACCTGCTACAACTGCTACGCCACCAAGCCCGAGTCGGGGGTCCGCAACTGGGCGCTCTTCACGGCGGTCAGCGAGTATTTTCGACAGGATATGGGACTCTGCGATTCCCGCGAGTTCATCGACCTGCAATTACAGGTCCAGCTCAAATGGCTGGACGAAAACGGCCTGTACTGCGACGCGGGCGGGTACGCTCATCAGCCCATCATGTACGACCACGTCTCCCGCGGCCTTTTCGCCCTCCTGCTCCACAAGGGCTACCGAGGGAAGCACTACGCCGCCATTGACGCCGCCCTCCGCAAGGCGGGACTCTGTACCCTGGCCATGCAGTCGGTCACGGGGGAGATGGCCTTCGGCGGGCGCAGTAACCAGTTCCTCCACAACGAGGGCTGGCTGGCCGCCATCCTGGAATACGAGGCCAACCGCTACAAAAGGGAAGGTGACCTCCCCCTCGCCGCCCGCTTCAAGTCCGCCGCTCTCCGCGCCGTGGAGGCCGCCGAGGGCTGGCTGTCCCGTACCCCCATCCGCCACGTCAAGAACCGCTACCCCACCGAGACCCGCTACGGCTGTGAGGGCTACGGCTACTTCGATAAGTACATGATCACCGCCGCCTCCAACTTCTACGCCGCCTCCCTCATCTGCGACGATTCCATTCCCGCCGTCCCCTCCGAGGACGCCGAGCCGACAGCCTTTCTCACCTCCGACCGCTTCCATAAGCTCTTTCTGAAGGCGGGCGGCTACGGCCTGGAGTTTGACCTGAACGCCGACCCTCAATACGACGCCACGGGTCTGGGACGACTTCACCGCGCAGACGCTCCCTCGGCCATCTGCCTGTCCATGCCCTGCGCCGTGGATCCTCTGTATACCCTGGATATTGAAGAGGAAGCACCCACCGAGCGAGTCCCCCTCTCCCTCTGCCCCGCCGTCAAGCGGGACGGCGAGTGGCTCTTTGGCGCGGATCCCACGGTCACCTGTCGGGTGGAGTCCTATGCTGCCACCGACACCGCCGCCGAGACGACCCTCACCTACGAATTCCCCGCCACGGATACCGAAACCGCCGTCATAGTCACCGCCCGCTACAGGGTCGCGTCGGACGGTGTCACCGTTACCCTCACGGGGGACGGTGAGCTGGCCCACGCCCTGCCCGCATTCGCCTTCGACGGTGAGACGGCCCCTTCTTTCACGGCGGAGCCCCAAGCCCTGACCGTGTTCTACGAGGGGTGGCTCTGTCGCTACACCGCCGACTGTCCCATAGAGGACACGGGCAAGACCGCCGCCAACCGCAACGGCCGCTACGCCGTATTCACCGCCCGCGCCCTTGGTACGTTGACGGTACGAGTCGAGATCTTAAAAGCCTGACCGCACCGCCCCCAAGGACGATTCACCATACAACGAGGAGGTACCCATGCCATCTCCCGAGCAAACCGATTCCCGCAGGGTTCGCCGTAAGATCAACCCCGCCACCGCCCCCGTGGAGGAGCTTCTGTCCCACCTGGCCACCGACCCCGCTTCGGGCCTTTCCCAGAAGGAGGCCGAGCGCCGCCTGACCGCCTCAGCGGTGAAGCCCCTCTACAGCGCCCCCGCCCGCGGCTATGCCGCCTGTCTCAAAAAGGTGGCGAAGGAGCCCGCCCTCTGGCTCATCCTGGCCGTGGCGGTCATATCCCTGTTCTTTGATCGAGTGGCCCTCGGTCTTGTCTGCCTGCTCCTGGCGGGAGGCAACACAGCCCTGTCCGCCTTTTTCCTGTGGCGCTCCGACCGCACAGACGCCGCCCTCGCCGCCTACGACGCTCCCCTCTGTCGCGTCCTGCGGGGGCGCCGTATCCACCGCGTGGGGGCCTCCGAGCTGGTCCGCGGGGATATCCTCCTCTTCTACCCCGGGGACATGATCCCCGCCGACTGCCGACTCCTGCGGACCGATGACTTCACCGTCACCGAGCGGGAGATCTCCACTGACCCCGACCGCCCCTCCTCCCTCCTCCGCAAGGACGCCGCCGCCATCCCCGCCTCGTCGGGGAGCTTCCGCCTCTCCCCCGAGAATATGGTCTTCGCGGGAGGAATCTGCGAGTCGGGCTTCGCCATCGCCGTGGCCGTAGCCGTGGGCAGTGAAACCCACCTGGGCGGTCTCACGGGGGGCATCGCCTCTCCCCGCAAGGGTCAGACCCCCAACCTCTTCAAAAAGGCCTCCCGATGCCTGTCCGTCTACAATCTGGGTCTCATCGTCCTCATCATCCCCGTTACCGCCATCGGCATCTTCACCCTGGGGGAGCGCTACGAGCTGCTGGATATTTTCCTCTCCGCCCTGGCGGTGGCGAGTGTGACCCTCACCGAGCATATCTTC
>JAGAIH010000208.1 GCA_017626655.1 Clostridia bacterium
CGCCAAGCAGGCCAACGCCTTCATGGTGCTGGCAGGGCTTTCCGACCCCGTCGAGGTCAACGAGCGGGTCATGATCCCCGGCGGCGGCCACGGCTACTCCACCTTCATGGGCTACTACATCATGGCCGCCAAGGCCAAGGCAGGCGACCACGCGGGCGCTCTGCGCGATATGAAGGAGTACTGGGGCGGTATGCTGGACATGGGCGCCACCACCTTCTGGGAGGACTTCGACCTTAACTGGATGGTCAACGCCGGCCGCATCGACGAGGTGGTCCCCGAGGGCAAGGTGGACATCCACGGCGACTACGGCAACTACTGCTACGTCAAGTTCCGTCATTCCCTCTGCCACGGCTGGGCCTCGGGTCCCTGCCCCTACCTGTCCAACTACGTCCTGGGCGTGAAGAATCTGGCCCCCGGCAAGTACGAGGTCAAGCCCGACCTGGCCTGGCTGGATTGGGCCAAGGGCTCCTACCCCACCCCCAAGGGCGAGATCAAGGTCTGGGCCTTCAAGGACACCGAGGGCAAGACCGTGGTCAATATCGAGGCTCCCGACGGCATCGAGATCCTGCGCTGATATTGGCTGTCGATTGATTCATAGCGCAAAAAGCCCCATCGCTTCCGTAGAGAGGCGGTGGGGTTTTGTGTGAAAAAGGGGATCTCAAATTTGGGTTTATCTTGTATCTTGCCGTTAAACCGTGATTTGAAAATATTACAGCAGCTTCCGCCGGATATACCGCACCGTCTTCTCGGGGGTCTTCTTCTCGAACTCCACCAGGGGGTCGAAGTTGCTGAAGGTACCGCCCTCGGACCCCGACCAGCCGATGAGCCATTGGCCCTTCAGCTCGTCATCCAGGTTGTCGCTGTCGGAGCGGTAGCGGAAGATATGGAAGACCTCCCCCTTCTTCTTGGTTTGCCCGATGAACTCAATGGCGTCGGGGGCCTTGCCCAGCTCGGTGGGGTAGGTGAGCCAGCGCACCATGTTGCTCTTGGCCAGGTAGACGGGATCCCGCAGAGCCTCGGGGAAGCGGTCGGCCATGCCGTGGCGGGAAAGGGCGTGGTAGGTGAGGTCGGCAAACTCCAGATTCTCGGCCAACGCTACGATGGGGCCGTCGGCGATGGGCGCGCCCACCTCCAGAAGGGTGTCCAGAGCGTAGTAGCTGACCGTGGGGTCCTTGAGGACGAAGATGCAGTCCAGCAGACGGACCAGCTCACTGCCCAGCGGGGAGGCGGGCATGATGTACAGAGCGGCGTCGCAGATGTACTCCAGATTGCCGTAGCCGTCCTTGTGGATGGTCCCGGCCCGCAGGCCGTCGGCGTAGCGGTGTAGCTCGGACACGGCGTACTTCTCCAGCACCGCCTTGGCGTCGGCGGGCATCTGCCGGACCTGATCCTTGTAGTGGATCAGCCCCGCCCACAGCTCGCCCTTGTGGAACTCGTCCTTCAGAGGAGCCACCAGGCAGAGGATGCGCTCCATGTCGGAAGCGTCGGGCTGACGGTCGCGGAAGGCCTCGTCGATGGCGCACTCCAGGAACCGCTCCCGGTCGTAGCGCTCCATGACCGCCTTGACCGTTTCCATACGGGCGGGAGGCACGGCGGCGGGGTTGGCGTACAGGAACATCATAAGATTCATGAGGGAATCCGTCAATCCGTAGACCTCGTCCTTGGCGCGGTAGCTCTCGCAGGCGTCCAGGAGGGCGGGGACCTTCTCCAGCTCGGATACGGCGAAGGCGGACAGCTCCTCCCGCTCCTCGGGGGTGACCCGCTTCTTGGCGGCGGAGAGGGCGTTGCCCAGGTAGGTCAGAAATTGGGTCTTGTCCTTCAGGCTCTCGGCGGCGCGGACGCGGTCGAGGATGGGGGTGTAGGTGGTCATAGCATGGCTCCTTTCAATCATTCGAGGCCTCATCCCACGTATAGGTATCGGCGCGGTAGAGGCGGATCGGGTGGGCAGGCTTGGCGGCGAGGGTCACCACGTAGTATTCGTCTCCTACCTCGGCCAAGGCCAGCTCGGTCTGACCGGGGTGGTAGGAGTCCAGCCCCTCAAAGATAAACAGGTAGCGGGGAACTGCGCGGGCCTCGCCTCTGACGTGCTCGTAGGCGTTTGGGTACCGATCCTGCTCGATGGCATCCAGTCGGCGCTTTACCACCCGTATATCGGCGGGGTTCAAGGGCTTGCGGGCGCGGATGAGGATGGCGACGGCGTAGCCAATGACCACAGCGGCGCAAACCCAGAAAATGCCGCAGACGATCCACCCGCCGATGCCCGCGGAGCGGCTTACCAAGGCCATGATGGCGGTAAAGAGCAGGGAGACGACGATGCTTGCGATCATCATGCCCACGGCAAGGGCCGACGAGCCCTTGTCCCTCTCCTTCAGATCCCGCAGGATCAGCTCATAGGTCAAGCGGTGTCTGCCGCCTTCGTTGTAACGGTACATAGGTATCCTCCATAGATGGGGAACGCAGGCTCATGCCACACTTTAGGGGCGGGGTCTCACGGTTCCTGTAATTGGGATTTGGGTCAGCCGTTCCAGACGTAGGCGTCGGCTCTGTAGATGCGGAGGGGATGGGTGCCGCCCTCGAAGGCGGTTACGATGTAGTACATATCCCCCTCCTTGGCCAGAGCCACTTGGGTGGGGGAGGGGAAATACTTGTCCATGCCCTCGAAGTAGAACACGTCCCGCTCCACCGATCCTCGCCCGCCGGAGGGTTGCCGCTCGCTATAGGAAATGGTGTCCAGCCGCCGCTTGACGATGTGGATGTCCTCGGGCTTCAGGGGCTTGGAGCTGTTGACCAGGATGAATACGGCGGCGGCCATGATCATCAGGGCCCCGAGCCAGAACAGGGCGCAGACGATGATCCCCACGATAAACTCCACGCCCTCTCCCCCGGAGATGAGGTACATAAAAAGGGTAGCCATCAACGCGGCGATGGGGGGCAGGACCAGCATGAAGGGGGCCACGGCCTTGCTGAATTTGTCGTCGTCCTTCATGTCGTGGATCACCAGCTCGGGGGTAAGGATGGGCTTGCGATCCTCGCTGTACTTGTATGCCATGGTGTCTTTCTCCTTTACAGGGTGTAGCCGTCCCCATCCGCGCCTTGGGCGAGGATGGCGTCGATCTGCTTCTTCCATTCCTTGTTCTTGGAGACCACCACCTCCAGCCCCGTGCCGTCCTTCAGCACGATGACCAGCAGGTTGCGGTTCAGCCGCACCTCGGCCACCTGAGACAGGGGGATGGCGAAGTCCTTGCGGGCGTGGTTGAGCTTGTGGGGGTAAAACTCCAGCCCCTCCCTCGTGAAGAACATCCACCCGCCGATGCCCTGCCAGGTGGCGCCGCCCTCGCAGATGATGGGGCGGTCGGCGGAGATCTCGGCGCGAATTTGGGCGAATTTCTTTTCGGTGCCGCGGGTGAACAGGGTCATGATCCCCCCGAACAAAAGCCCCGCACAGAGGCCGCCGATAGCCCCGGCCACAAAGCCGTATTGGATGATGAAGAACACCCCCATGGGGGCGCCGAAGCCGATGGCGAGGATCAAGAACTCCCGCCGGCCGTTGCGATAGACCATTGTATACCTCCTGTGGGGCTGCTGTCGGTTTCCTTCATTATAGCATATTTCCGCGGAAAATACAACCCCTACTTATATAGACGCAATTTCTGTGCGGTTCCTTTCGCCGAATGGGAAAAAACTTGAAAATATCTTGCATTTTCTCCCTGTTTATGCTATACTATGGGCAACGCGCAAGCAAAAAACCACGCATAAAGGATATACGAACATGAATCAATTCTCTCACCTCCTCCGCGATCAGATCGACGCCGTCTGCAAGAGGCTCTACGAGATGGGCCGCGACGATCTGGCTCTGCTCTTCACCAAGTGCTACCCCAACACCCTGGAGACCACCACCAAGCTCCTGGATGACGGCTCGGCCTTCGTCATCACGGGTGATATCCACGCCATGTGGCTCCGCGACTCCGCCGCCCAGGTGCACCACTACCTCCCCGTGGCGGCCAAGAGCCCCGAGCTGGCCGACATCATCGAGAAGATGATCAAGCGCTACGCCATCTACGTCCCCAAGGACCCCTACGCCAACGCCTTCAACGAGTGCGACAATAACCGCGGCCACGTGGAGGACCTGACCTTCCGCTCCCCCTGGGTCTGGGAGCGCAAGTACGAGGTGGACTCCCTCTGCTCGGTGATCTTCATCGCCTACAAGTTCTGGAAAAAGACGGGCCGCACGGGGCACCTGGATGAGGACTACAAGAAGATGCTCACCATCATCCTGGATCTCTGGGAGACCGAGCAGTACCACGCCGAGAAATCTCCCTACACCTTCGAGCGCCCCGAGCCTCCCAAGCCCACCGACACCCTGACCCACGGCGGCCACGGCTCCCCTGTGGGCTACACCGGCATGACCTGGTCGGGCTTCCGTCCCTCGGACGACGCCTGCACCTACCACTACCTCATCCCCGCCCAGATGTACGCCGTGGTGGTCCTGCGCTACCTGGCCGAGATCGCCCGGGAGATCTACGCCGACGAGGCCCTGGCCCTCCGCGCCGAGAAGCTGGGGGGTGAGATCGACGCGGGCATCCAACAGTACGGCATGGTGGATCACCCCAAGTACGGCCGCATCTACGCCTACGAGACCGACGGTCTGGGCAACTACAACCTCATGGACGACGCCAACGTCCCCTCCCTCCTTTCCGCCCCCTACCTGGGCTACTGCTCCGCCGACGATCCCGTCTACCAAAACACCCGCCGCTTCATCCTCTCGGAGGATAACCCCTTCTACTTCAAGGGCGAGAAGCTCCACGGCATCGGCTCCCCCCACACCGAGCATGGCTTCGTATGGCCCATCTCCCTGGCGCTCCAGGGCTTGACCTCAAACGACCCCGCCGAGGTGGAGGAAATGCTCTCCATGATGGCCACCTCCCACGCGGGGACCTACTTCATGCATGAGAGCATCAACGCCAATAACGAGTATGAATTCAGCCGCGAGTGGTTCGCCTGGGCGAATTCCATCTTCTCGGAGCTGGTGCTGAAGTACGCGGGGTTTGAGGTCTGAGTGCAGGAAAATTGGGGTTTATCGAACTGTTTGACGGAACAGATTAGTATGTTTTTGGGTGACCCTCATCCACCGCTATCGCGGTCCCCCTTCCCCCGAGGGGAAGGTCAATGCGTCAGCCATTTCCTTGGCTGATACCCAAAAACGTACTGATACCAATAGCTTTTCAGAGATAACGACAAGCACGAGCCGAATACCTTCCCCTCGGGGGAAGGGGGACCGCGTAGCGGTGGATGAGGGTCACCCTACCCGATTCCACCCTGCTCCGTCAGACCGACAAACCCAAATTTGAAGCATTTTGCAATCGCCTATTGGCGTATGAAAAAAGGAGGCCTTTGCCTCCTTTTGGGGGGATCAGCGTCTTTTCTCCTTCCGTATGCCAAACAGCTTCCGCAGGATGGGGGCCAGGAGGGCGGGGGAGCGCAGGACTACGATCTTCATGGGTTACCTTCCTTTCTATATGCAGGCATGGACGCGGGTACTGTCAGTATATGCGGCGCTTCCCGAATGGGGAAAATATCCGCAAAAAATGCCGCTGACAATTGACACGGGGCCTGTTTTATGGTATTCTATAGGTAACCTCTCCCGAAAGGAGCTTGATCATGCAAATTACCAAAAGCGATGCCGTCATTTCTTTGGATCTGACCGAGAGCTTCAACCGCTACGTCCTGTCCTACACCTCCGACATCCCTCTGCGCTGTGCCTTGACCTACGCCGAGGAGGGCAGCGAGCGGGTCGAGGAGTTCTTCCTGGAGGCAGGCGAGGATAGGATCTTCGCCTCCTACGTGGACGGCTACCTCCGCCACAAGACCGCCAAGGCCGCTCTGTCCCTGACCGTCCGCGCCATCTCCCACGAGGGCGGTGAGTTCTCCCTCCATAGCTTTACGGTGGAGACCCATCCCGTCCTGGCCGAGAAGACCTTCTATTTTGAGAACGACCGCTACAAGGTGGGCGTGGAGCTCTGCTGGGGCGGCGGTCTGTCTTACCTGGAGGACAAGAAGTGTCCTGTGGAGGGCCTGGTGAACATCCTGAACAACTTCGACACGGGCCGTCTGATCCAGCAGTCCTACTACGGCACGGGGGATCCCCCCTACGTCCGCGGGGAGTTCATGGGCAACAGCTGGTGCTACAACCCCGTCCAGGGCGGTGACCGCGGCAACCACAAGTCCAAGCTGGTGGACGTCCGCATCACCGAGGGCGAGGTCTACGTCAAGTGCCGTCCCCGCGACTGGGGCCACGACGGCGGGACCACCTATTCCTACATGGAAAACCGGTACAGATTGGACGGAGACTACCTCGTCGTGGACAACCGCTTCGTGGACTTCTCGGGCTATACCCACCCCATGGCTACCCAGGAGGTCCCTGCCTTCTATACGGTGAGCTACCTCAACAACTACTACTGGTATGACGGGGACAAGCCCTGGACCGACGATGCCCTGTCGGTGAAGTCCGACCTTCCCTTCTGGCCCGACGACTGGCCCTACTGCACCTTCAAGCCCAAGGCGGGCAACACCGAGCTGTGGAGCGCCTTCGTGGACGATAACGGCTACGGTCTGGGTCTGTATACCCCGAACATCACCCGTACCATCGCGGGGCGGCATATGTACGACGGCTCCAAGGATCCTGCCGCCGCCTCCTGCGGCTACATCGCGCCCCTGAAGGCGTTGCGTTTGCAATGCTTCAAGCCCGTGACCTATTCCTACCTCATCACCGCGGGACAGCTCTCCGAGATCCGCGAGGGGTTCAAGGCGCGCAAGGACGAGATCGCCAACACCGATTGGGATAATTATTGATAACAGAAGGGAGAAAACCATGAAAAAAGTACGCATCGGAGTCCTGGGTGCCTACCGCGGTACCAGCATGATCAACTACTGCAAGCGAGCCGACCACGCCGAGGTGGTGGCCATCTGCGACAAGAATCCCGAGGCTCTGGACGCCCAGCGCGCCGCCGCCGAGGGGCTGGATATCGCCTTCTACGAGCGATTCGACGATTTCATTCAGCACGACATGGATGCCGTGGTGCTGGCCAACTACGCCAACGAGCACGCCCCCTTCGCCATCCGCTGTCTCAAGAAGGGCCTCCACGTCTTCTCGGAGGTGCTTCCCGTCCAGAATATGAAGGAGGCCGTGGAGCTGGTGGAGGCCGTGGAGGAGAGCGGTCTGGTCTACGCCTATGGCGAGAACTACTGCTATATGCCCGCCCCCTACGAGATGAAGAAGCTCTATGAGCAGGGCGTGATCGGCGAGTTCGAGTACGGCGAGGGGGAGTACATCCACAACTGCGAGTCCATCTGACACTCCATCACCTACGGCGAGGAGGACCACTGGCGCAACAATATGCACGCCACCTTCTACTGCACCCACTCCCTGGGTCCCATCATCCACATCACGGGTCTGCGTCCCGTGTCGGTGGTGGGCTTTGAGGGCACCAAGAACGCCCGCAACCTCCGCGTAGGCTCCAAGAGCGGCCAGTTCGGCATCGAGATGGTGACCCTGGAGAACGGCGGCATCGTCAAGTCCATCCACGGCGGTCTGTACAAGAACTCCATCTGGTATTCGGTGTACGGCTCCAAGGGACGGCTGGAGTGCGGCCGTGAGGACGCCATGGACGGCCACATCGGTAAGCTCTACATCAACAAGGACGAGTACGACGGCGGCTACGAGACGGGGTCTCTGAACGCCGTATTCCCCCAACACGCCCCCGAGGGGGAGGTGGCGGGCTTCGGCCACGGCGGCTCGGACTTCTTCTCCATGTACTACTTCATTAAAAAGATCCTGGGCGACGCCGACGCCGACACCATCGACGTCTACGAGGCTCTGGATATGTTCCTCCCCGGTCTCTTCGCCTACCGTTCGGTCATGGCGGGGGGCATCCCTCTGGAGATCCCCAACCTCCGCGACAAGGCGGAGCGGGATAAGTGGCGGAACGACACCACCTGCACCGATCCCAAAGCGGCTGGGGATATGCTCCTGCCCACCTTCTCGGGGGGTACTCCCGAGATCCCGCAGGAGGTATATGATCGCATGGCGAGACTCTGGGACGAGGAGTGCGGCAAGACCGAGGGGACTTATCGGACGGCGGCGCTGAGTCAGGGCAGCAAGTAAGTTGCGCCTTGGCGCAAACGATATGCGCCGGGGGCGCAATGATGTTCGCCTCGGCGAAATGATTTTGCCCCGCCCGGGCAAATGATGTGCGCCCTTTGGGCGCAACGGAGGGGAACGGCGCCCTTCGGGCGTGATGGGATTTGCCCCATAAGACCGAACTTTGATCCAAAAAGATCCCGCCCACCGAGCGATTTCGGTGGGCGGGTCTTTCTATTTTATGAGGATGGATCGTATTTTCAGTCCTTCTTCTTCAGAGCCACGGCGGCGACCATGGCGGTGATGATCGCGGCCATGCTGAAGCTAATGGAGGAGCCGCAGCCCTTCTTTTCGGCCTCGGTCTCGGTGGGAGCCTCGGTGGCGGGAGCGTCGGTGGCGTCCTCGGGGGGCTGAGTCTCGTCGGCGGGGGCGGAGGTCTCCTCCTCGGCGGCGGTGGTGTCCCCGTCTCCGTCGGGCTCACCGTCGGGATCGTACTCGCTCTCGTAGTAGAGATCGTAGGGATCCTCCTGGTAGAACTTGATCCAGGCAATGTCCATGGTCTCCTGGGCCGTGTCGTCGGCGTAGTAGAAGGGGGCCAGACCGATGTTCAGGATGAAGTGGTTCCAGGAAGCCTCCTCGGTCATGTAGAAGATGACGGTATGCCACTGGCCGTCGGTACCGATCAGCTCGCTGTAGCACATATCCAGATTGTACTCAGGGGTATTGACGGTGCGGTAGAGGATGCCCAGCTCGTCGCCCTCGGCGAAGGAGGTGCGGTACTTGACCACCACGTAGTCGCCCGAGCCGCCCAGAATTCTCTTGGGATACTTGTTGCTGAACACGTAGGGGATCTGGTCGTCCACGGCGAAGGAGGTCATGCGCATGAAGGACTCCTCGCCCTCGGTCACGAAGTCCACGCCGGCGTTCTCGGCCTCAAAGGTCTTCACCACGGCCTCGTCGGAGAGGTCGATGAACTCCATCAGACCGAATTCCTTGTCCTCCTCGCTCATGCCGGGGATATCCTCGGGCTTGATCTCCAGACCGTCGGGCTTATCCACGAAGGTGATGCGGGCGAAGTACTGGGGGCACTTACCCGAATACTGGCCGCCGATACCGTGGCAGAAGGCCAGCTGCCAGGTCTCGTTGGTGTTCTGGGCCTGGCCGTTCACCGCCAGGATCCAGCCGTAGTTGACCTCGTCGCCGTTCTCCACCAGGCGGTCCAGACCCATGACGGCCTGGAGGTTGACCCGCATCTCGTAGACCAGGACCTGGTTCTCGGCGTCGTAGTGACCCACAAAGTCCTTACCAGCCTCGGGGCAGTAGTTGCCCGCCCAGTTGAAGGTGATCTGATCCCCGGTCTCGCTGTGGACGCCGCAGCCCAGCTCCACGTAGGTGTCGTCCTTGCCGGCGCAACCCACGTCGGCAAAGCCTACCTGGAGGCAGTTATAGGCGTAGAGCAGCACGTCCTGCTCGGGGTCGCATTTGTAGCCGTTGAGGCACTTGATCTCAAAGGCCATGTACATATAGGTGCCGTCCCAGCCCCACCAGGCGTCGAAGAAGTCGATCTGGGTGGAGTCGTAGAACTCCTTGAACTCGGCCTCGGTGGTGCCGCCCACGGCGGGGTTGGCGTCGTCGCCGACGGGAGCCATCCAGGACAGGTAGTCCTCGTACAGCTCGAAGGGCATATACTCGGTCTTGCCGATCTCACCGTCGATGGTGGGGGTGATGTGCAGGAAGGGGACCTCCCAGCCCACCTCGCGCTCGCCCGCCTCGCCGGCCAGGATCTCGTCGATGTTCTTGGCGTTCTCCACCCAGTAGCCGGCCTCCTGGGTCGCGGCGGAGGCGCAGAGGATGCCCGCCGTAAGCAGGGCGGCGATACAAACGAGAACGGCGATATACTTTTTCATGATCGTTTCTCCTTTACGATAAGGTCGCGTACAAAAGTACACCATTCTTATTATAGCAACCGCCGTCGGGATTGTCAACCGACCGACCGCCTTTTTGTATATCTATACAAAAAATTTGCCATTATACACAAAAGGCGGCCCCGCCTGTGTGGGGGCCGCAAAAAGGGGGAGGAAGGATCAGGCTTGCGCCGCCAGCGCGGCGAGGAGCAGGGGGATCCCGACGGCGAGGATGGCGGCGGAGATACCGATGCAGATGAGGACCTTGTGGATGGTCTTTTTGCGGGTCTTCATGAAGATGGTCAGACCCATACCGATCATAGCGCCCAGCGCACCGCCGATGGCACCGCCGATGACGAAAGCGAAGAACAGGATACCGGGGATCCAGCCCAGCACGAAATCCAAAGCCGTGGCCTTGGCGGTCAGGGTGACCGTCTCGTCGCCGATGACCAAGGACACGCCGCCCACGTAGCCGCCCTTGACCGTGACCGTCACGGGAGCGGTCGCGCCCTCCTCGGGGGAAGCGAAGGGATCGGCGGGCAGGGCTTGATACTGGTAGGTGGTCTTATTGATCTTGGTCAGCGGGATGCCGTCGAACATGATGATCTTTTTGCCCGTCCAGAAGCTCTCCTCGTAGGTGATGAGGCCGTAGGCGGGGTGGGATACGGTGGTCTGCATGGGTGGATCTCCTTTTCGGTTTTTCATGTAAGCGATCGGAAAATGCTTCGGATTTGGGTTTAGCGGTCTGACAGAAAAGAGTGCCTCACTTCTCGTGATAACTCCCCCACCCGCTTCGCGGGAGCCCCCTCGAAGAGGGAGCCTTTTGCCCCAGACCCGCGGAAATTCGTTACCCGACAAGCGATTCTTACCCGCGCCCCAAGGCTCCCTCCCCGAGGGGGCTCCGCCCGCAGGCGGTGGGGGAGTTTACCGTCATGGGCATTTTTACCCTTTCAA
>JAGAIH010000209.1 GCA_017626655.1 Clostridia bacterium
AATTTCGACGTTCAAAAACGCATTTTACACATAAATTATCCCCCTCGGACAGAGTCCACGCCCCCTCCCGCCGCCCCGTCCGCCAAGACTCTCTCCGGCCCCCGCTTCGCGGGATGGGCTTTGTTCATCCTGGGGCTCGTCCTCATCCAGGTCGCCATCCTGTTCGTGCTGTTCCGTATATCCTCCACCGTCCTCTGGATCCTGGCGGGTATCTGCATCGTAATCGGTCTGGAGCTTTTCCTGATCCGTTGGAAGCCCCTCTTCATCGTCATGTGGACGGTGTGGCTGTTCTGGACCTGCTCCCAATTCATCATAGCGGGCAAGTTCATCTTCCTGTTCTCCTTTTCGGGAGGCTCCCTGCTCCCTGTGAGCTGGACGCTCCTGTTCACAGGCCTGTGGGTCTTCTACACCGCCTTTTGCATCGGCGCGACGGTGGGGGTGATCTGTAAGAGCGTGCGGGCGAAGCGGGAGAAAAGGGAAAGGGAGCTGATGGGGCAGTGACGGAGAAATTGGGATATGTCGGTCTGTCGAAAAGTAGGGGCTGGCGCCCGCGACGGCCCGTCACAAATCGACAGAAATATGTTGTCGGATCCATGTTTTTTCGGGGCGTCAGAAGGCGCCGCCCCCTACCGACCGTTTTTTCAAGCCCACCGACGAACCCAAATTTGACCGTAAAAAGACCGGGAAGCCTCACCGCTCCCCGGCCTTTTTCTTATATCTCACAACACCTTTTCCAATACTCCAATGTCTTCCCGATCCCCTCGTCGGCATCCTTCCCCCGACATTCGAACCGAAAGCCCGGGGCGCTCTCCACGGTCAGCACCCCCTCGAAGCCCATCTCCTTCAAAGCTCGCGCCACAGCGGAAACATCCATCTCCCCCTGCTCCAAAAACCAATGGAGATCGTCGACCCCATCGTTGTTGTGCAGATGCATCTCGAAAATGGGATGATCCTTGCTCTCAAAGACCGCACGGAACACGGCGCTGTCGGGGGCCTCGCACACGGGATGCTCGTCGGGGGCGTGGGTGAACAGAGCCTTGCCGCTTTGGTTCTGCCCCCGCAGGCGGATGAACAGGTGACCGATATCCACCAGATACCCGAAGCGGTCATTCCCCTTCAGGTGAGCGATCTGCTCCCGCTCGGCGGCATTCAGACCGAAGTCCTCCACCGCCACCTTGCAATCGGGTACGGTCTCCAACACGAAGTCCACGTAGGCGCCGATGCCAACGTCGCCGCGGATGGGCTGGGGGACGTCAAAGGACAGCACCGCAATGCTCCCGTGGGCCCTCTGCCATTCCGCAATAGCGTGAATCCCCGCCTCAAAAACCGCCGCCGCCTCGGGGTCGTGCTTGCGAGGGAGACAGTAGTGGACGGTGAATACCACCCCCGTCTCGCGAACGGCCAGGGCGATGGCGTCCGAAACGGCGGGGTCAGCGATGGCATTCACGAACTGCGCCCCGTGGACGCTCACCGAGTCCAAACCCAGGGCGGCGAAGTAGCGGATATTGTCCACCATGGAGCGGTGGGGGTAGTGCCAGATGGCGAGGCCTTGGAGCATGACAAAGCCCTCCTTTCGGTCTTTTCTGCTTCCATTGTACCATATCACAGCGCAAAATGCAAGTTTTTTTCGCAAAACCCTTGACAAAGCCGCCCGCCTGTGCTATACTGTGTGAAATTTTTTCCGAAAGGACACGGCCATGAAGCTCTTTACCATGATCAACGATCTGTATACCGTAGAGAAGCGCGACACGGAGACCATGTATGGTACTCTGTCGGGCTTGTGTCGTCATACCCATTTTTCGGGAACGGTCACCTCTACCACAGGCGGATGACCCAAACGGAATAATCGGTCGATACGGTGCAAGTCGGGAGAGTTCTCGAGTTGCACCGTTATTTTATTTTCAGAAAGGAGTCACCCATATGAACCCCATCATCCGTAATCTCAAGGCCTCCGACCTCCCCGTCGCCCTCACCCTCATCCGCGAGAGCTTCGCAACCGCCGCCAAAAAGCACGGCCTGACAAGGGAGAACTGTCCCGCCCACACCTCCTTTGTCACCCCGGACTATCTCGAACGCTTCTTCCCCCTCCGCCGTATGTACGGCCTGTTCGCGGGGAAGCGCATGATCGGGTATATGGCCCTGTCCGAGACCTCCGACTGCTCCTG
>JAGAIH010000210.1 GCA_017626655.1 Clostridia bacterium
CGCGGGCCTGCCCCACGGCGGCGAGGTCATCCGCAACGGCCGCACCGGTATCCACGGACTGTCCACCCACACCATCCGCTACAGCCTGCGCCTGGACTCCAACCCCGAGTTCACCGCCTCGGCCCTGGTGGCCTTCGCCCGCGCAGTGTACCGCATGAAGCAGAGAGGCCGTACGGGATGCGTCACGGTGCTGGATGTAGCTCCCGCTGACCTGTCCCGGCTCTCCCCCGAGGAGCTGCGGGCGCATATGCTCTGATGAAGTGAACAGAAAGATCCCACCGAAGGTCTTGGCCCTCGGTGGGATCTTTTCATATGGTGTGTGGGGTATAAGCGAATTATTTCAACACAATGCTCTTGACGTACATCACGTCGCCCGTAGCGCAGCCGTCGAAGAAATCGAAGCGGATCTTGTGGATATCCCCCGTCCAGAAGCCGTAGGACGACAGGTCCAGGGTCAGGGTGTGGAACTTGCCGTCGGCGGTCAGCTCGGTGCGGACGCAGGCGTCAGCGGTGGGGTTGGTGACCTCTCCCGCGCAGAGGAAGAGGTCGGCGACCCCGTTGCCCTTGCTGTTGGAGGTGGGGATCATGTAGGTGATCTCCAGGGTCTTGTAGGTGTCCGCCGAGAGGACGCCGCCGTAGTTGACCGTGACGTTGGGGTCGGGACCCTTGACGGTAAGGGCGGTACCCTGGTTCTCGGAATGGAAGGAAATGGCCGAGTTGTTGGAGGGGATCAACAGGGAAGCGCCCTCGCGGATGGTCAGATCCAGCACGGCGCCCAGCTGGGCGTCGGGGGTGCTGCTGCCGCCGCCCGAGGGCTTGCCCAGGTCGGCGTAGGAGTTCTCGTTGGTAGCCACGGTGGAGTCGGGCACGCGGCGGGACTGGTAGTTCTTGTGGAGGGAGGCGTTGGAGGCGAAGCTCTTGTTCTCCTTGAAGACGTCCCGCATCTCTTCAACAGAGCCGGTGGAGATCAGGTAGCTGTACTCCAGGGCCTCAAAGGACTTGAGCAGAATGGTGTTGACGGGAGCCACGTAGTTGGTGGCGCCGTTGGTGGATTCCTTGGAGTTGTTGAAGGCGTGTCGGCCTGCCAGGAAGGAGTCCACGTTGGGGACGTACAGACCGATACCGAAATCGTCGGTGGGATTGGTCCAGGCGCACCAGGTTTCGGTGTTGCTGTTCTTCAGCAGGAAGGTGCAGTCGTTGTAGTAGGTGGAGTCACCCCAGAAGCCCAGGTTGTCGCGGTAGGACATGGTGTCGTCCGTCCAGGGCTTGGTGCCGTTGTAGAGGGTGAAGCGGCTGAGGTAGGAAACGGTGTAGAAGGCGGGAAGCTCCTGGTGGGTGTAGCGGTGGGACCAGTTGGAGAAGTCCACGAAGCGGTTGTCCACCTGGATGCGGTCGGAGTAGACGGTGTAGGTGTTCTCCATGTAGGAGGGGGTGATGGAGTTGTCCTTGGCCCAGTCCATGGGCTGGGACTTGACGTAGACCGAGTACTCGGTGACCACGATGTCGATGATGCGGCTGTGGTTCTGCTTGACGTCACCGCCCTGGACGGGGTTGTAGCACCAGGTGGAGCCGTTGTACTTGCCGGGGGTGTACTGGGCGTTCTGCTGGACACCGTAGTAGGACTGCTGGATCAAGCGGCCCGTGTCGGCCTGGTTGACCAGGTTCTTGAGACGGCTGATGTCGCTGTTCTTGTCCTCCAGGTAGTTGATGCCGCCGCCCCAGATGAGACGGACGCCCAGCTTATAGCGGGGGCTTTCAATGTAGTAGGTGTCGGCGCCCACACCGTAGACGGGGTAGTCCCGGGTCTCCAGGGCGCAGAGGGCGAACTCGGCAGATTTGCCGTTGCAGGTGGAGAAGGTCATTCTCGTGATGCCCGCGCCCTTCTTGCTGTTCAGATACTGGGTGATGAGGCAGGAGAAGGTGTCGGTGCCGGCCTCCAGGTAGAAGTCGTCGGTGACCGACTGACCGCCCAGGGTGTAGGTGACGGTGCCGTGGAGGGGCTGGGTAGAGGTGTAGCCCAGGGAGAAGCGGTTGAAGGCCTCGGCGGTATAGGCGGCGTCAAAGGTCAGGGACAGGCCGTTCTTGAAGACCAGCTTGTTGTTCTTGATCTCGCTGTAGCCCGTGGCGGTGTAGGCCAGGCCGCCCGTCGCCGTGACCTTGGCGGTGCCGCTGGTGGGCTTGACGGTGACATCCGAGGGCTTGAAGCTCAGCTGCTCCCGCTCAGCCTTGACCACGTCCTTGTCCGAGAAGGCAGGCTCGGTCTCCGCGGGCTGGGTGGGGGTCTCGGTCACGGTCCCGTCGGGTTCGGTCTCTCCGTCGGTCTCCCCGGAGTCCTCGGCGGGCTCGGACTGCTCGGGCTCGGGAGCCGAGCCGCTGTCGCCGGGGGTCTCCTCGGGCTGTCCGTTGGTCTGACCCTCGGTCACCTCACCCGAAGCGTCGGGGGTATTGGGGGTCTTGTCCCCGCAGGCGACCGTGCAGATCAGCAGGGCCAGCAGGAGCAGGGGCAGGGCAATTCTCAGAAATCTACGCATAATGCCTCCTTGGGAGTGAGTATGTTTTGGATTCTATTAGATTCAGTATACCATAAATTTATGTCCTGACGCTGAACGAACCGTGAAGAGTCAGGATCTTTCGGCGGGGCGCACCGAGATCTCCCCCGAGGACAGGGTCAGAAGCCCGCTGTCGGTCTCCACCAGAAGGGAGTAATCCCCGTTCACACCCCGAACGGTACCGGTAAAGCTCTCGCTCCCCCGGGCGCAGATCACGGCCTCCCCCACGTACAGGAGACGGCGGCGGTAGAAGTCCAGGCAGGCCTCCCCCCACGCGCCGTGAGGAAATTCCCCCGCGGCGTTTGGATCCGCCAGCTCCAGGAGCCGTCGGGCGATCTCCCCCGCCAGGATATCGGGAAAGTCGCGGGGGATTGTGTCCTGATCTTCGGGGGCAAAGAGGGAAGCGGCGGGAGCCCGCAGTCCTTCGGGGAAATCAGTAGTGGTGAGGTTGATGCCCAACCCCACGATCATGCGGTGGGAGCCGTCCCCGCGGGTGACCGCCTCGGTGAGGATGCCGCCCACCTTACAGCCCTCCAGGTAGATATCGTTGACCCACTTGACGGCGGGGCGCTTATCGGTCAGGGCCTCTATGGCCGAGACAGCGGCCACGGCGGCGGCGGCGGTGATGCGGACGGCCTCGGACAGGGGCCTGTCTGTGGTGTAGGCCACCGTCATGTACAGCCCCGTATGGGCGGGGGAGTGAAAGGAGCGGCCCAACCGTCCTCTGCCCCCTGTCTGGGCGCGGGCGATATACAGGGCGGGGGCGTCCTCGTTGGCATGCGCCTTGGCAATATTGTTGGTGGAGTCCACCGAGTCGAACACCGTCACCGATACACGGTGGGCGCTGTGATCCAAGGCTTTCAGCAGGGCGGGGGATGGCTGTGGCACGGCGGTCTCCTTTCTCGCGGGCGCGATGCGATCTTATACTAAAATGATAACACCCGAAGGGAGATAAGTTGTGAATGTGATGTAAATTTTGAAAGATTTTTGGTGGAAAGGGGGTGGAGAGACCCTGAAATTTGTGTGAATTCAAAAAAATGACTTGATTATTTTCTGAAAATGTAGTATGATAAATAAGTATTTTTTGCGCCTCGCCTCCCAGGCGGGGTCTTTCCCCGAAAAAGGAGTTATTTCATGAAAAAGCATCTCATCCTCCTCGCGCTGGTCCTGTGCCTGGCGCTGACCGCTCTGGCTGCCTGCGACAAGAACCGGAACGACCCGCCCGCGGAGTCCGATACCACCCCCGAGACCTGGCTCTGCGCCTGCGGCGTGGGCAGCAGCGGTAAGTTCTGCCCCGAGTGCGGCGAGGCCAAGCCCGAGCCTGAGACCACCGACGGCGAAACCGCCGCCGCCAC
>JAGAIH010000211.1 GCA_017626655.1 Clostridia bacterium
AGGGCGTCGCTCCCTACAATGGGTCATTGGCAGCCGAGCCAACGCGCCAAACAGGTTGGCCCCCGCAAGCCCTTCGCATTTTCATTCCTCTTCCTCCGCTCCCTCCCAGAACGCCGCCAGGTACTCATACAAAGACGGCGCGTCTCCCACCGCCGAGATCTGCTCCCAGTGGTCGGGGTAGAGGTGGAGGTAGGGCTCCTCGGCGTAGCGGTCGTCCAGGAGCACCACCACCCCAAAATCCTCGGGACGGCGGATGACCCGCCCTGCGGCTTGGAGGACGTGGTTCATGCCCGGGTAGGTGTAGGCGTAGGCGTAGCCCTCGCCGCCGCTTCCCTCCCCGATATCCCGCGTTTCGTCATAGTAGTCCCGCATGATGTTGCGCTCGTTGGACAGGGCAGGGATCCCCACCCCTACGATGACGGTGCCGATGAGACACCGCCCGGGGAGATCGACACCCTCCGAGAAGGAGCCGCCCAGGACGCAAAAGCCCACCAGAAGCTCCTCCGCGTCGGGGGTAAAGGCGGCGATGAAGGCCTCCCTTTCGGCGTGGGTCATGCCCGGCTTCTGCACCACGGTCCTGACGGTGGGGTATTTCTTTTGGAAGAGGGAATAGACCTTTTCCAGGTAGGCGTAGGAGGGGAAATAGACCATGTAGTTCCCGCGCTTGGCGGACACGGTGGCGGCGATGTAGCTCATGATGCGGCGGCAGGATTTGTCGCGGTCCTCGTAGCGGGTGCTGACCTCCTCGCACACCGCCACGCAGAGATGGTCTCGGGGGAAGGGAGACTCGAAATTCACCAGGACGCTGTCGCGGTCACCCCCCAGGATATCGGCGAAGTAGTCGTTGGGGGTGAGGGTGGCGGAGAACAGCACCCGCGCCTCGGCCTTTTGCAGGATGGGGCGGAGGATCCCCGCGGGGTCCAGGCAGGTGAGCTTCACCCGCACGTCCTCCCCCTCCACCTCCACGAAGGTGGCGAAGCGGCGGTCGTAGTAATCCGCGGCGGTGCGGAAGGAACGCAGGGAGGTGGCCAGGCCATCCACCGTGGGGTAGAGGGGGTGGGTCTGGTTGCGCCTCAGCCAGCGGTCGCAAAGGGTGGAAAGGTTGCGTACCGTCTCGCACAGCACCACGGGCTGGTTGCGGTCCAGGTCGACCCCGCGGCGTACCCCGTCGCTGTCCACGATCATGGACTCGGCGCAGGTATGGCTCATGCGGGACAGGGCCCCGATGAGATCGTCCAAGGACCCCGACTTCAGGCGGGGAGCGGTCTTATCCTCCTCGTCGTAGCCCGCGTCCTCGGTGGGGAAGATGAGATCGGTGCCGATGCGGGTCTCCCAGGCGTGCATGGCGTCTTGCGTAGCCATGACCTCGGTGAGGGACAGGGCGCCGCTGTACATATCGCGGGCGCGGTCGGGGAGGTTGTGGGCCTCGTCGATGAGAAAGATGTAGCGATGGCCCTCGGTGTGGGGGATGCCCTCCGAGAAGTAGCGGCGGAGGGAGACGGCGGGGGAGAAGAGGTAGTTGTAGTCGCAGATGACCACCTCGCACAGCTCGGACAGATCCAGGGCCAGCTCGTAGGGGCAGACCTGCCACTTCTTGGCGGCGGCGCGGATATCCAGCCCCGAAAAGACGGTCTTGCCGCTTGAGAGGAGGTCGAAGATCACCGACTCCACGCGGTCGTAGTAGCCCTTGGCGTAGGGGCAGGAGACAGGGTTGCAGTAGGTGGAGAGGCGGTTGCCCCCTGCCTTGGCGGCCTCGCAGATGCAGGCGCTCTCGCGGGCGGTGATGACGCAGGCGCGGATGGGGGTGGTGGCCTCATTGAGCTTTTGCACGGCGGCGAAGGCCTCGCGGCGGGTGGCGTTCTTGGCGGTGAGGTAGAAGATCTTGTCGCACTTCCTTTCCCCGAAGCAACGGACGGCGGGGTAAAGGGTGGCCATGGTCTTACCGATGCCCGTGGGTGCCTCGGCGAAGAGGGTCTTCCCCGCCCGCATATCCCGCCAGCACTCCCGGATCATGTCCTGCTGGGCGTCCCGCACCTCGTTGTAGGGGAAGATGGCGTGCTTGGCGGTCTTACGGAGAGTGGTCTCCCGCTCGTAAAGATCCTTGGCGCGGGGGAGGATCATGCGGAGGATGGCAGAGTAGGCCCCCGCCAGCTGTTCGGCAGTCATGACCGAATCGGCGAAGTAGGCCTCCTCCTCGTGTCCCGGGCGGACGTAGGTCAGGCGCAGGGTGACGGTGGACAGCCCCTTGGCGGCGCAGAGGAAGTAGCCGTAGCAGGTAAGCTGGGCCAGGTCCGACTCGCGGGGAGAGCGGACGTAGTAGTCGGCGTTGCCCGACACCGACTTGATCTCCTCCACCACACAGCCCCCTGCGGGATCATACCACACCCCGTCGGCGCGGCCGCTGACCGAAAAAGCCACCCCGTCCATGCGGCAGGTGTGGCGCAATACCACCTCGGCGTGGTAGGAGGGCTCGGGCAGAGGCTCTGTAGGCAGGTAGATCTCCTCGGAGCCGCGGGGTCTGCGGACAGGCTCGGAGACTCCCCCAAGCCCCTTCCCCGCCTCGCGGAGGGCGCGGAGCTTTTCCTGGGTCTCCCGCCCCTCCTCGGCGCGGCGGTAGAGGTTCACGGGAGGCACGCGGTTATCCAGGCTCCCCCCCTTGAACGCCAGAGCGCAGAGCTCGCGGACGGAGATCTCGATGAAATCGGTCTGGGGATTGTAATGCATACGGGTGCCTCCTTTCAAAGTA
>JAGAIH010000212.1 GCA_017626655.1 Clostridia bacterium
CAGTTTATCGTTCCGATAAACTGCAATAGTGAAATACGCCTTACGGCGTGTGAATCGCTCGCAAGCGAGCCTGAAATACGCGCGTCGCGCGTGTGAAATTCGCCCGTTGGGCGAGTTGAGGAAAGAAACCCTACGGGTTTCTATTAAATATTACATAAAATGTAATGGACAGAACCGAAGGTTCTGCACCTCAACTTGCCCGAAGGGCAAATTTCACACTCGCTTGCGAGTATTTCACATGCGCTTCAGCGCATATTTCACGCGCGCAAGCGCATTTCACTTGGGTTTAGCGCAGAGCGATAAACCCCAATTTGAACTCCACCCTTGACAACTTCCCCAAAATATGCTATCATATCTCCATCACCGAAAGGAGCCGGCTCATGCAACATCTCAAATATAACACCATCCAATACAACCTCGCCACCCCCAAGGACTTCGATCCCACGAGAAAATACCCCCTCATCATCTACCTCCATGGCGCGGGAGGCCGGGGTCACGACCTGGAACTGCCCCGCTACCCCTACATGATGGAGGAGTATATCCACAAAAATAATATTCCCGCCATGGTGGCAGGTCCTCTCTGCGAGTATGACAACTGGTTCATGTGCTTCTCCGAGCTGATCGAGTTCGTCCGCTTCGCCGCTACGATGGACAACGTTGACCCCGACCGCGTCTACCTCATGGGCTCCAGCATGGGGGGGTACGCCACCTGGGCCATGCTCATGTCCACCCCCGAGCTCTTCGCCGCCGCCGTTCCCATCTGCGGAGGTGGCATGGCCTGGAACGCTTACCGCATGAAGGATATCCCCATCTGGGCCTTCCACGGCGTGGACGACGGTACCGTGGCGGTTACCGAGAGCATCAATATGGCCAACGCCGTCCGCGCTTGCGGCGGGAATATCAAGCTCACCCTCCTCCCCGGGGTCAACCACAACGCTTGGGAGCCTGCCATGTACCAAGAGGGGGCCATAGAGTGGCTCCTTACCCACAAGCGGGGGGAAAACAAGGAGTAACCTGTGTGCTTTTCGCACGAATTTACAGATTGTCCATTGATATTTTGCCGCGAATGCGGTATAATATAAGGTAATGTATTCCACATTGGAGGATTATGCAACTATGAACGCACTTTTCTTTTTGAACGAAGCCGCCGGCGGCGGTGTCGGCTCCTTTGTTACCATGGGCCTGCTCCTGGTGGTCATGATCGCCATGTTCTTCTTCACCAGCCGCTCCAACAAGAAGCAGGAGAAGGAAGCCCAGAATATGCGGGACTCCCTGCAGGTCGGCGACGAGATCACCACCATCGGCGGTATCATCGGTAAGGTGGTCAGCATCAAGGAGGAGACTTTGGTGCTGGAGACCAGCCACGACCGCACCCGTATCCGCATCCTCAAGACCGCCGTCTCCCGCGTGGACGTCAAGGCCGAGGACGCCCAGGACTAATGATGTTCTAACGGAAAGTTCCACCGCATAGGATAGACCGAATGAATTCGGTACCGAACGGAGGGACGCCATGAACACCCATAGCCACCACCCATCACAAAACCCCGTCGGGAGACACCCCGACCGCCCCGCGCCTACCCGCATGAGGCAGAGCGAGGAGCCGTCCGACACGCAAGCGGGCGGCTTTTCGTCTATCCTGCGAAGCTACCCCATCGTGTTGGGAATCACCGCATTGACCGCGCTCCTGCTTACTACGGTGGCGGCTCTCATACTGCATAACAGCCCCGACCCCACCGCGCTGATCCCCCCTGTGTCCGCCGTCCTGCTGGCGGTCTCGTCCTTGATCGGCGGGGTGATCTCGGGGAAGCTGAACCGGGCGAGCCCCGCAAGCTCCGTAGCCGCGAGCCTCGTTTGCGGGGGACTCACAGCGGCCCTTTTGATCCTGATCTCCCTCTTCTTCGGGGGCAAGGGGGATCTTCTCGCGTGGGGGATGCGGATCGGCGTTCTCCCCTTGCATCTGCTGGGCGGTATCCTGACCCGCCCCAAGCCTAAAGCACCCACCCACACGGCGGGGAAGCACACCTCCCGCCGCTGAAATCCGACTGCAAAGGAAGGAAAACACCATGGCCAAGCTCAAGGAAGGCTCCAAAGCCACCCTCAATCCCATCCAGAAAAGGATGCTCCCCGTCGTCACCCTCCCCCTCCCCGAGGACTGCCCCACCTCCCTGCGCTACGCCCTGGCCAAGTACGCCGCTACCGCCGTGGCCGAGGCCTGGGATGGGCTTCTGGAGCTGGAGGAGGCCGGAGAACTGGAGAATTGATGGTGAAAATGAAGAACGGTACGGCTTTTCCGTGCCGTTCTTTTGTTTGGTATTGACAAAATGCGGAAAATTGTTTATAATCAAATCAGTAATTTATAACGGAGGATCCCCCCATGAAAAAACGTTTGCGTAGAGTCCTCTCCCTGCTCCTGGCAGGTCTGATGCTGGCCTCGGCCATGGCCGCCTGTACCCCTACAGGCACCCCCGAGGAGACCACGGCGGGCGATGGCACCACCGACGGCACCGAGGCCCCCACCGATATCTCCACCGAGGCACCCCCCGAGGAGGAGACCGATCCCCCCGTCACCGAGCCTCCCGCCCTGTCCCTGGATCAGCTGACCTTCACCCCCGCCTCTCTGTCGGGCCAGGTGCTGACCGAGAAGGGCCATTCCCCCCAGATCCTCATCCGCAACTACAACGAGACCGCCACCGACGCCCTCGGCCGCGTGCTCCCCACCTCCGCCGAGGCGGGATTGCCCAAGGAAGGGAAGTACGTAGGCCTGTTCTACTCCCTTTGGACGGTGGGCTCCACCTGTGACGTGGACAACTCCAAGGTCATGGCTGTCGATCCCTACGATCCCAACTTCGGTCCCCGCTGGGGCTTCTGCTGGTGGAGCGAGCCCGAGACGGGCTACCACCGCGCCGACGACGTCTGGCAGATCCGCCGCGATATGTACTACTTCGCCATGGCGGGCGTGGATTTCCTCTACTTCGACATGACCAACGGCTACCTCTACGAGGATGCCATGACCGTTTTCCTGGACACCTGCCTGCAAATGCGCGCCGAGGGGCAGATGACCCCCTACCTGGTGCCCTGGTGCTTCGGCACCGCCACTCCCGGGAACGGGGATACGGGCAAGTTCTATGAGACTTTCATGACCCAGGAGAAGTACAAGGATCTCTGGTTCCATTGGGAGGGAAAGCCCCTGGCCCTCATCAAGTGCCTGGACGACGGCTCCTTCCCCATCCTGGAGGACGAATACTACAAGGACAAGCTCACCTTCCGCAAGTCCTGGGTCATGCCGAACCACCGCTACAGCGAGGGCTACTGGAGCGACAACAACGTGGTCAACTTCGGCTACGGTTACGGCTACCGCGACAAAGAGAGCCGTAAGTACGCCGAGTGCATCGGCATCGGCTGCGCGGGCTTTGCCAACTTCGGCCAGGGCCGCAACGGCAGGCTCTCGGTCAGGCAGTATCTGGATCCCTTCCTGGAGACCGACACCATGGGCCAAGGCCTGGTCTTTGAGGATGCCTTCGAGCAGGTCATGGAGAAGAACCCCGAGTGCGAGGTCCTCCTCATCTCCCGCTGGAACGAGTGGGTAGCCCAGAACTTCACCGATCCCGCCGACCGCGGCACCGACACGGGCTTCGTGGATCAGTTCAACGCCGAGTTCTCCCGTGACATCGAGCCCATGAAGGGCGGCTATACCGATAACTACTTCTACCAGATGTGCAGTATCATCCGCCGCTTCAAGGGCGTTCTCCCCGCCGACGGCATCTCGGGCGCTCATACCATGACCGAGACCGATCCCGCCGTCTTTGAGGATTGGGAGAAGGTCTTCCCCGTCTACACCGACTTCCAAAACGATACCACCCACCGCGACCACTCCGACACAACGGGTAAGATCCACTACGTCAACACCACGGGCCGTAACGATATCGTGGAGTCCCGCATCACCGCCGACGGCGCAAACCTCTACCTCTACGCCCGCACCGCAGGGGAGCTGACCTCCCATAAGGACAAGAATTGGATGCTCCTCTTCATCGATGTCGACGCCGACAAGACCACGGGCTGGGAGGGCTACGACTTCCTGGTCAACTATGAAGTGGTCTCGGACACCGTCACCACCCTCTGCGCCTATAAGGACGGGATCTGGCAGGAGATCGGTACCGTGGCCTACGCCGTCCAGGGCGACCGCCTCACCGTCACCATCCCCCGCTCACTGATCGGTCTGACCGACAAGACCGTAAAGGTCAATTTCCATTGGCTGGACAACGTCACCGACATCTACGACCTGGAGTCCTGGTTCACCACGGGCGACAGCGCCCCCGAACGCCGCAACAACTACGCCTACGAGCAGGCCATCCGCTACACGGGCAAGGGTGAGGTGATCCTGCCCAAGCGGGAGGGAGATACCGTGGACGGTATGCCCGCGCTCACCCTCTCCGAGGAGCTGCTGGCCGAGATGAAGGAGGGACTGCGTGTATCGGCCTATCCTCTGCCCGCGAATTATCCCACCCAGCCCGATTTCCGCCTCATTGACGACCTTCTGGAGGGCAGTCAGACCGTGGCGACCCTCACCGCCGAGGGCCTGGCCTATTCCACCAACGTGGGCCTGCTCTATGAGGGCTACATCAAGGTAGCCGAGACCAAGGGCTACGAGTTCGAGCTGTCCTACGATGACGGCGCCAAGCTCTTCGTGGACGGCCGATTGGTGGCCGACGGCACCTATGATCCCAAGGCCGAGAACGGCGTCAAGACCGCCCGAGGCAGTCTCATCCTCTGTGAGGGCTACCACACCATCCGCGTGGAGTATGTGGAGTGTAAGGGCGGGAACCCCCACCTGTCCCTGAAGGGCGACTGGGCTCTTTCCTACAGCGACTACGGCAAGGAGGTCGTGGATCTGCCCGCCTGGACGGTGGACATCTCCTCCATGAGCGACCAGAAGGCCTACAAGCCCGACGGCGCCGCGGGCGGCATCTACCAGCCCTATATGTACCTGGAGATCGGCTACACCGCCTATCTGGGGAAGGTGGATCTCTCCAAATACTCCCGCGTGGAGATCGTCTACACCTGTGACGGCAGTGAGATCACCAAGGACCGCTTCGAGGCGTCCTCCTCCCTGGCCATCGGCCTTAAGAACGAGGATTCCTCCTACGGCTACGACAGACAGGACAACTTCAGCGGAGACCTCGCCCATACCGACATGGTCTTCTCGGACCGCTCCTGGGCGATCGGCGCCCGCACCGCCACGGTGGATCTGTCCTCCGTGGACTACAACGGCGACACCTGGCTGACGGTCCACAATCCTTACGGCACCTTCATCGCCATCCTGGAGATCCGCTTCTACGCCTGATCTCAATCCCCAAATGCCCCGCCTCGGCGGGGCATTTTTGCGGGGGAAGGGGTTTGGAAATATGTAAATTGGGGTTTATTGGTCTGACGGAACAAAATGCCCCGCTTCTCGCGATGACTCCCCCACCCGCTTCGCGGGAGGTCTCCCTGCGGGTCGGTCACAACGCGGCTCTGCCCGCCACAGGCGGCCATTCACTACCGCGTTGCCGCTTCGCTACCCCTCAAGGAGGGAGCCTCTTACCTAAACCCGCGGATATTCGATACCCGATAAGTGATTTTGCCCCGCGCCCCAAGGCTCCCTCCCCGAGGGGGCTCCGCCCGCAGGCGGTGGGGGAGTTTACCGCCATAGGCATTTTCACTCCTTCAAAC
>JAGAIH010000213.1 GCA_017626655.1 Clostridia bacterium
GTCGCTCTCGGGACCGTTCTTGGGCTCGGGAATGGTGTAGATCATCTTACCCTCGCCGTCGAAGCTGTAGTAGCCGGCGTACAGAGGCAGACCGGTCACCCTCAGATCGGCGTTCGTCAGGTATACAGACTTGTTGACCACATACTTGTGGAAGTCGCTGACGTAGTAGAAGTCGCCCTCAAACTCGACCAGCTGGTATGCCTTGACCTGCACACCATTGATGTAGAAGTGACCGTTCTTGTGAGGACCGTGCTCAAAGACCATCTTACCGTCTGCACCGAAGTTGTAGGTACCGATGGTGATGGGCTCGTTGTTCGGCCAGGTCATGCCATTGGTCTCGCTCACGTACTGAGAGCGGTTCTTGATCGCGTAACCAACACGCTCAAAGCCGACGCCCATCTCAAAGTAGTAGTAGTCGCCGTCCACGCACCAGAAGCCGAACTGGGTGATACCGTCCTTGCAATAGTAGAGATCGCCGTTGACCTCATACAGACCGTCTGCGGGATGGAGATCCTTGTCGGTGCCGCCGTCCACGCCAAAGTCGAACCAGACGGGATCGGTGTCAGGATTCGCCTTAATGAAGCGAATGCCGGTGTACATATAGGTATTCGTACCGAAGTAATAATCCTTACCATCGATCTCAACCCATGCGCGAGCGTAGAAGCCGGGGCCGTAGCTGTACCGGGTACCCTCAGCGGTCTTGACCCATGCGCCGGCGGTCTCGCCCCTATCGTTGAAGACGTAGGTGATACCACCAATGGTCTTCTTCTCGCCAATGTACAGCTTGTAGTCGCTGCCGGCGTAGCAGTAGCCCCTGTCAGCGGTCTGCCAACCGGTCTTCAGCTCACCGTTGATGGAGTAGTACAGGGCGCCGTTCATTGCGAAGATACCGGTGCCGGAGTAGTACACCTCGTCGCAGACAGAGCAGATGAACTGATTGCCGACCAGCTCATAGGCGTGACCCAGAGGCTCCCGGATGGTGCCCCAATCCACGACGGACTGGCAGGTCTCGCAGTAGGTGCGGCCGGTGTAGCCACTCTCACCGCAGGTGGGAGCCACGTCGGGCAGAGTCACGAGCTGGGCGTCATGGACGTGGTAGGGAGAAGAAATGGTGGTCAGCTCGGTATCCACGACGATGCTGCCGCTGAAGGAGTGAGCGGACTTATCGTTCAGGATAGCGGAGCCGTAGACCACGTCGACCTCGATGTCGACCACGGGCTTGTTGCCCAGCTGCGAGACAGGGAGATACTCCTCGGTCACGTAGTTATAGCGGTCGTAGGTCCAGACGCGGACGGGGATGTACACGATGGTACCGGCCTCAGCGGCAGCGCCGCCGACAGCCTCGATCTCCACGGTCAGGAGCTTGGAGATCTCGTTGTAATCGAAGGTAGCCTTGAAGCCCTCGGCCACGATGGCGCCGACGGTCTCCCAGGTGTTGGCGGTATTGAGCTTCAGGACCGCGGTCAGGGACTTGACAGCGGACAGATCCTCGGCCTTGATACCGATGTAGTAGATGGACTGAGCCTTGGGGGTCTCGCCGGAATCGTTGTAATTGGTCAGACCGATCACAAAGTCACCGGAGGTCACATCGAAGGTGCGGTACAGGCGAGCGGGGTTGCCCAGCTCGTCCTTGACCTCGAACATAACGGTGTGAGCACCCTGATCGAGGGCCACGTCCTCCTTAGAGGACAGCATGGAGCCATTGATGGTAGCGGCGATCTCGATGCCGTCCACGAAGATCTTACCGCTGGTCAGATCCAGAGCGGCGTTATCGGTGACGGTAGCGGAGAAGGCGATCTTGTTGCCATTGATAGCAGCACCGTTCTCCAGAGCGATAGCGGTATCGGAGGTGGAGTAGGTGGGAGCGCTGATGACGGGCAGAACTCTGTCATCCACAGCGGAGCTGTAGTCCAGAGTAATGTCGTCGATGTAGAAGGTCACCTCATCTGCGGTCTCGGGCTTGACGTAGGTACGGATGAAGGAAGGAGAACGGGAGTTACCCTCATCGGTGGCCACGGAAGTGCAGAGGTAGTCGTACTTGGAGATATCGATGGATGCGTAGACCCAGCGGGACTCGGGGATATCTGCGTTGGTAGCCGAGTTCAGATTGGTCTGCTTGCCGGTAGCGGCAGAGGTGAACATGAAGTGATCCTGCTTGCAGGAGTAGGAGCCGTCAGCGTTCTTGACGTAGAGCTGAGACTGGAAGGCCAGACCCTTGCCGGCAGAGGGGAATGCGTTCTCGGGGATGTACAGCCACATACCCAAGGTAGTAGCCTTCTTGCCGTTGGCCACGTCGCGAAGGACGATGACGTCACCGGTGTTGAAGAGGACGTTGTAGGACCAGTTTGCGAAAGAGGCGTCGGTGTTGTCCAGTCTCCAAGCCAGAGCGTAGTTACCGTTTCTGACCTCACCGCCGAAGGTGGTGGAGGAGATGAAGGTCTTACTGCTCAGGTACTCGTTGAACTGACCGGCCAGAGGATCGGAGCCGACCAGGGTGTTGTTGACACCGTAGTCCTGAGACCACTTCTTAGCCTCCTCGAAGCCCATGAAGCCGGCTCTGTCGCCGTCCTCAAAGTCGAAGATGACCTCGGAGCCCTTACCGAACTCGATGGCGTAGGTCAGAGTGATGTCACCGTAGGTGATGGTGACGTTGACACCGGCGATCTCGGTGTTGGTGGTAGCGGTGAATTTGAAACCGTCCAGCTCACCGGCTACGCCGTTGGACAAAGTCACGTTAACGGCGTTGGTATCCACGTACACGTTAGCCTCACCGGTCATAGCCACGATGGGCAGGGTAATGGTGCGAACCTTATCAGCCGTGGAGTAAGGCATCACGGTGGAGGTAGCGGAGAGCTTGAAGACCTCGGGATCGGCGACCACGATGGACTTGGCACCGACCACGTTGCCATCGACGACGACCTGCACGTCCACGATACCCTTCTTACCGTTGGAGATGAACTTGCCATCCTCAATGATACCGAAGGAAGTGTCGGACAGAGCCCAGACAGCGTCAGCAGGCATGTCCATGGCGTAGCCGTGGGTATCGATTGCCTCTGCGCCGAAGGTGTAAGCAGTGTTGGGAGCGAAGATGTCGTAACCGGCGGTCACGTTGACGGTGTCCAGAATACCGGTAGGAGCGACATTGGAAGCCACGAAGATACCGTGAGCGGTAGGACGCTGTGCGCCGTCGCAGGGAACCGAACGCATGGTGAAGTCATCCTCACCGACGCGCTTGGTCAGGAAGGTGGAGGAACCGCCGCCGTCGCAGTTGGCAGCCCACTGGCAACCCAGAGCCAGCATGGCCTCGCCCTCCTCGTAGTTACAGAAACCAACCGAGTTGTTGGCACCGCGGCCGTCATTCATACAAATGACCAGCGTACCGTCTGCCTTAACGCCGACCATGGAACGGGCAGCGGGAGCGGAGGTGCGCTCCTCGGTCTTGGAGACCAGCTCGCCGTCCTTAACGACCATACCGAAGGAAACACCCACAGCATGGAGCAGAACACCGTCAGCCAGATACTGGTTGAACTCGGTTCTGTTGAAGGCCTTGACATCGCAAGAGATGTTGCCCTCTGCATCCTGGAACACATACAGGATGGAGGAAGAGGGAGAGGTCTTACCCTTCACGCTGAGATCCTGACCGTTGTAGACCAGGACACGGGGCGCATAGGTGTCGTAGTAGAGGTCGGTGTTCATGCCGCCGACGATGTTGTATCCGAGGGTGTCCTCGTAATACTTGGCCATGTCGGTCAGCTCCTTATGAGACCAGTTGGCCTCATCGGTCAGATCCTTATCGATCTGATTGTAGCCGGGAACGATGGAAACGTCGGGGTTAGACGGATCAACCTCAATTACGTGGATGACCTGTCTACGGTTACCTGCCTGGTTGTTCAGAACGATCTCTGACTCAACAGCAGCACCGGGAACGAGCACGTAATCCTTCTTAGAGATTACGTTGTAGTAACCATTGGTACCGAAGGTATCACCATCGTAAACAACGTTGTTGTCTGCCCAGTTCGGAATGGATGCGAACGCAGACAGAGGAACGATGCTTACAATCATGAGTACCGTCAGAAGAACGGCTACCGAGCGGGTGATTGCTTTGCAGTTCATGTTGAAACTCCTTTGCAAATTATTAATATCAGCGCGCAAGGCGATGATACCAATAGGTCCGTCCGGAAAGAACACGGATACGAGCCGAATCCGAGATCGGAAAGCGGCACTTCCTGCTGGGAAGTGTCGAAACCCCCAAGGGTGTGATCTCTGTTAGAAGGGCGTGCTCCGGAAAGGCGCGCCGCACCCTCTCGCCTCCGGAGGAGACGAGAGGGGCTCATATGCTGAAAGAATGGGATCAGCGCTGGATGAGCTTACCGTCGGCGTCGAAGTAATAGTATCCCTTCAGGATAGGATCACCGTTCAGCCAACAAAGATCGTTGACCTTTTCCACAAAGAAGGAGCCGTTTGCCACAGGGCGGGCATCCTCGCCAATGTAGTAGTACTCGCCGTTCTCAAAGATCAAGCCTGCATCAGGCACAGCGACGTTATCCACGTAGTAGATCCCATCGACCAGACCGTTCTTGATCTCGGGAACGATCATCTTACCCTCGGCGTCGAACTCGTAGTTGCCGGATCTAAGCTCCAGACCCACGGAGCGCAGCATGGAGGAGGACAGGTAATAGGTCTTATTGGTGATGTACTTGTTGAAATCACCAATGTAGTAGTAGTTACCGTCGAACTCGATCAGCTGGTAGGCTGTCTGCTTGACATCGTCGATGTAGAAGAAACCGTCTGCCTGAGGGCCGTTCTTGGGCTCGGGAATAATCATCTTACCCTCAGTGTCGAACTCATAGTTACCGGAACGCAGATTCAATCCGGCAGCCTGTAGCTCAGAAGAGGACAGATAATGGGTCTTGTTGATGATGTACTTGTTGAAATCACCAATATAGTAGTAGCTGCCATTGAACTCGATCAGCTGGTAAGCCGTCTGCCTAACGTCGTCGATGTAGAAGAAGCCGTCGCTGTCGGGGCCGTTCTTGGGTTCGACGAGGACGTAGATCATCTTACCCTCGGCGTCAAACTCGTAGTTGCCGGAGGGCAGATTCAGGCCAAGGGCCTTCAGGGTGGAGGAGGACAGGTACCAGGTATCGTTGACGAGATACTTGTTGAAATCGGCGATGTAGTAGTACGAGCCGTTGAACTCGACCAGCTTGTAACCCGTCTGCTTGACGTCGTCGATGTAGAAGAAGCCGTCTGCCTGAGGACCGTTCTTGGGCTCGGGAATAATCATCTTACCCTCGGCGTCGAACTCGTAGTTACCGGAGGGCAGGTTCAGACCGAAGGCCTTCAGGGTAGAGGAGGACAGGTACCAGGTATCGTTGACGAGATACTTGTTGAAATCGGCGATTTAGTAGTACGAGCCGTTGAACTCGACCAGCTTGTAACCCGTCTGCTTGACATCGTCGATATAGAAGTGGCCGTCTGCCTGAGGACCGTTCTTGGGCTCGGAGATCTCGTAGACCATCTTACCCTCGCCATCGAACTCGTAGTTGCCGGAAGGCAGGTTCAGACCAAAGGCCTTCAAGGTAGAGGAGGACAGGTACCAGGTATCGTTGACGAGATACTTGTTGAAATCGGCGATGTAGTAGTACGAGCCGTTGAACTCGACCAGCTTGTAACCCGTCTGCTTGACATCGTCGATATAGAAGTGGCCGTCTGCCTGAGGACCGTTCTTGGGTTCGGAGATCTCGTAGATCATCTTACCCTCACCGTCGAACTCATAGTAGCCGGAGGGCAGATTCAGACCAAGTGCCTTCAAGGTGGAGGAGGACTGGTACACCTTCTTGTTCACAACGAACTTGTTTCCGTCGGACACATAGTAGTAGTCGCCGTCGTGCTCGTACAAGCCATAGGCCTTCATCATAGCACCGTTGACGTACAGATACCCGTTATCCTGGGGACCATCCATGATGATCATCTTACCGTCCGCACCGAACTCATAATAACCGGAGAGAACGGGAGTGCCGTCAGCCCAGGTTGCTCCGTTGGTGTCGGTAACGTACAGCCCCTCATTCTTAAGGGCATAACCCACACGGTGGAAGCCGATTCCGCCCTCGAAATAGTAGTAATCCCCATCGACATACTGGAAGCCTAACTGCGTGATACCGTCCTTGCAGTAGTAGAGATCACCGTTGAATTCATACAGACCGTCTGCGGGATGAGCGTTGCGGTCAGTTGCGCCGTCCTCGCCGAAATCAAACCACTCAGGGTCGGTATTGGGGCTCTGCTTGACGAAGCGGATACCTGTGTACATATAGTTGTCGGTACCGAAGTAGTAGGTCTTACCGTCGATCTCTCTCCAGGAGCGCACGTAGAAACCGGGGCCGAAGCTGTAGCGGCTACCCTTTTCATCGACCACCCAGGCACCCGTATTCATGAGACCCGTCTCCTCGTCGAAGGGATAGGTCACACCGTTTACGGTGTAGTCGCCCTTGGCGGCCTTGTAATCGCTCTTGAAGTAGAAATAACCGTAAGCATTGGACTGCCAGCCGCGAGCCAGCTTGCCGTCCATGAGGTAGAAGGTATCGCCGTCCACGTTGATAACGCCGGTACCGGTAATGGTCTCGTCACAGTCTCTACAAACGATGGAGGTGATGTAGACCATGTAGTCGTGACCGTGAGCAGGCAGGGTGATACCCCAATCCACGACGGATGCGCAGACGTCGCACCAAGTTCTGCCGGTGTAGCCAGCCTCGGTACAAGTGGCCTCCTTATCCTCCATAGCATGGGGAGTATGAACGTGGGCGGTGCCCTTCTCGTTGCGGTAGGCAACATCCATGTTGGCGGAGTTGGTGTAGATTTCGGTATCGACCTGGAACTCCTCGTTGGAGAAAGTGTTCAGCGCGTCGGTGTCATAGCCGTCCACATACGTGATAACACCCTTGTCGACGTCAACCTTCAGGTCGTGGGGCCAGAGCTTGTAGGTCTTCCAGAAGGTCTCGGCGGTGTAGCCGGGGATCTTCATATCTGCGTCGAAGGATACGATGCGGATCGGCAGCTTGGCCAGGACAGCCTCACCGGTCTGATCGTTGACACCCGTACGGCTGATGGTAATGGTAGCGGAGTTGTTCTCTTCGTCGATGGTGTACTCAGCGGTAAAGCCCTCAGCCAGCACCATGTGATCCAGCTCCCAATGGTTAACACCGTTCAAATCGATTACGGTATTCACCTGCTGAATGGTCTCGATATCGGTAGCGACCATATCCATCCAGAACACCGAGCCGCCCAGCAGACGGTCCAGAGTCGCATCGGCAGGCACCACGTGAATGGTGGAGGCATCCACACCCGACTCGACCTTAACGAGACGGATCTTCACGGACTTGTTGCCCATCATGTCGCAGATCTCGAACTTCACGCGGTGGTATCCGTCGGCCACAGCCAAATCGGAAATCTTGATCTGACCGTTTTCATAGGTGCACTCGACCTCAACGCCGTCCACGTAAGCCTTAGCAGACTTGGGGTTGATCCCGGTGTAATTGTACAGGGGAGTCTTTTCGCCCGTAGCGGCCACGCGCTCGATGCACTCAGCCACGTTGGCGGTTATGTTCAAAATGTTGGAGGCGGTGGTCACGACCTCGCGCTTCTTCATCTCCAGAGCGGAGCCGCCTGCCTCGTTGAGGTAGATCTTATCGAACACGGGAGCCTCGCGGTCCACGACGGCGTCGGAATAGTCAATGGTAAAGCTATCCAGATAGTAGGTCATGGGGCCGTTGATGGAGCCGTTATTCATCCACAGGGAGTTATTGATGGCCTTGTGGAAGATGATGGCGATGAAGAAATCGCCTCGGGGGCCGGTGGGATTAGCGGGATCCACGTTCCACTGATCGCCCAGCAGGACCTTCTCCTGCCCGCTGAGATCCATGGTCAGGTAATGCCAGCCGGACTCGTCCACGTTGTAGTAGACGTTCTCGGAGGCCATCATGTTGACCTCGGCCAGGGTGTCGTAGGTACCGTCACCGTTGGTATCGTAACGGTAGAAGCCCTGCACCCAGCACTGAATGTTATCCTCGGGGACCCAGAGCCAGAAGCCGAGAGCACGGGCGTTCTCAATGACGATCTGCTCCGAAGGAATACCCAGGCGGACGTAGGCGTACTGCTCGGAATGGACGGCAGAGGAGGAAAGTCCGTTTGTCTCCAAACGCAGGGAGTAGTTACCGTCGTGCACCTGGCCGTCCTCGCGGGTTGCCAGGGACAGATCGTGGACGAAATCGCGGTGGGGCTCGTTGAGATTTCTCTGCACGATGGCGACCCACTTATCGAAGCCGTTCTCGAAGTCCTCCAGCACCACCGAATCCTTGCCCAGCTGGAGAAGGACGGAGGCCTTGACCTCGGTATTGAGCGCCAAAGTAGCGGTCACCGTACCCGAAATGTCGGCAGGAGCGGAGGCCTCATCCACGGCCACGAAGTTCAGACCGTCGAAATGACCCAGAGCGTCATTGGTGATATCGAAGATGATATCGTTTCCGCTGAGGGCGACCTCCTTGAGGCCGTTCTCAATGGTCGCCTTGATGGCGATACGGGCGCTCTTGCCGTAAGGAATGGTGATTACGGGCTGAACGAAAGCCAGCTCGGTGGGAACCGTGATCTCGAAGGTATGCTCACCGACGACATTCCCGCCGTAAAGCATCTGCGCCGTTACGGAGCCCAGGGTACCGTTGGATACGAACACACCGTTCTCGATGATGCCCATACTGTCATCGGTCAGAGCCCAGGTCACGTCGGCAGGGATCTCGGTCTTATTACCGACGGCATCGGTGCCAACAGCGTTGAGCTGAACCGAGGAACCGGGCGTATAGTAGTCATAATCGGTGCTCAGGGTCGCACGGGCAAACTCACCGTCAGCGGGAGCCGTAGAAATAACCAGAATGGAGTTGGTGGTGGGACGCTCGCCGCCGTCGGACAGAGAGCAGTTGATCTTGAGATCCTCACCGGGGCGCTGGGACATGAGCTCGGTGGAGCCGCCGCCGTCGCAGTTTGCCGCGACCACGCAACCCAGCTTAATCATGTAGTCAGCCATTTCGTACTCATTGAAGCCGGCCGAGTAGGGGGACTGACGGCCGTCGCTGACCACGATCATAAGGGTACCGTCGCCCTTGACGCCCACGAAGGTGCGGGACTCAAAGCCGGAGGTGTGGTTCTTGCTTCCCGCATACATGTTCTCACCAATACCGTCGCCGTTGGTATCCTTGACCAGGAAGGTAAAGTTCACAGGAATAACCTGCTCTTCCCAACCGGTGATGGGATCCTCGGTGGAGCGGATGGTGACACGGGGCATATCGTCGGGTCTGGGCTCGCCGTTCCGCTCGTTAGCGTTGATGACGATGCAGCAGCGAGCGCCGTAGGTCTTACCGCGGCTGTTGACGAACATCTCGCCGTCCAGGATCATATAGCCCAGAGGCTCTCCGACCAGGTGCGGGTTCGCGGCGTAGTATGCGTCGTTGTACCAGCTCAAAGAGCAGTTGGTGGCGGCTACGACGTTACCGTAGCCATTAGCCTCGGCATAAGCGGCGTGGGTAGACACCGACTGGATACCGTAGTTACCGGGAGTGGGAACCATCTCCTTGTAACCGGGGATGACCTTAGTATAGGGATTGTTCAGATCAATCTCCAGAACGTGGGTCACTTGACGAAGGGTGCCGACTTCGTTGTTCAGGATAATCTCGGATTCCTGAATACCGGGAGCCAGCTCCCAATCTCGCTTTGAGATCAGCTTATAGTAATCGTCATCGGTTGCTGTAACGTCGAAATCAATGACCGCTGCCAGCGCAGACAGAGGCATCATTCCGATCAACATGATTGCGGCAATTACAAAAGCCAAGATGCGGATGTTTTTTCTCATGCGATTCTCTCCTTTTCTTGTGTTTTATATACACAGCGCGAGGCTGTCTATATCGGTCATCAATGGGATCATTGCGGCAGGACCTGCTCCCAGAAAGGCGTATAGGGGTAGATACCCAGTCGGGTGCCGACATTCATATTGAAAAAGAAATAGCCTATGAAGAATACGATCATCACGATATTGACTACCTTGGTAATAAAGGGATCCACGCCCTTCCAACGTGCCGTTATACGGGGGATCAGGAGGGGGACGAATATCAGATAATAGTAGTTCATTCTCATGGCAATGGTGCTGATAGGGGCGAAAAGCTGGATAAAGAGAACCAGGATCATGAAATTGCGCATGCCCAGCGTGGTTTCATCCATCAGCTCCTTGGACGGTGCGATGAAGGCGTAGGCCAGGAACAGGATGAAGAGAATGATCATGGTATACGCGCCGGTCTCGGTGACCTGTTCATACTGATTTGCATATTCCTCACCCAGAACGGGCAGGATCAAGCGGTAAATGTTTTCGTTGAACAGATATATAAGCACACCGATCGGCACCAGCAAGGGAAGATGTATGCTACGGAACCGTGCATGATAGAGCGGATACATCAAAAGCAGGATAAAGGCTGACGTATGGAAGCTCATTGCCACCAAGGTCAGCACAAGGAAGCGGATAGGCTTCCTTTTTTTCACCGCATAGAACACGAACACGCCAAGAGAGACCGCGATGCCCTGGCGGATTCCCGAGAAGTTCATCTCGAACACCGGGATAATCATGAACAAGGCAATGGAAACCATGGAATTATCGGATTCCTCGTAGTAGAGCTTGGCCAGCGGAAATACCGTCAGAAAGGCGACTATAGCCAGCAGGACCTGGAAATCCAGAGAGCAGACGTGCACGAGCTTATTCAGAATATAGAAAAGCTTCTCGTCTCTCTCGGGGCTGAACAAGCTTCCCCAGTTTGTCCAGGCCATATTGTCAAATATTTTCTGATACACCTGCGTGTCATATCCAACCGATATTCCACGCAACGCGATCAGCAAAAAGTATATGGCAAAAAAAAGCAGAATCGGATAATTCTTCTTTTTTTGGATCAGTTGTCTGGCTTGGCTCTCGAACTGTACGACAGAGAACAAGAACGGAGCCGCAACCAAAATGATATATGGTATCATAAAATTAAACTATGACCATAGCTTCGCAGAGCGAAGGTTCCTTTCCTACGAAATTGTGGTCGATTCAATGATGAATGGCACGAAACGAAAAGCCTTAAAAGCGGATCGCATGGTAGATCTTCTTTAAGAAGCTCCGTACATAGCCCCAGAGAAGCTGTAGCTTCATGATACACACGTCCTTGGCATCCAGAACGCCCTCCTGCTTCCCGATCCGGATACAGGTATATACGGCGTCCTTACAGGCTTGCTTGGCGTGATGGCCTGCATACAGGCGAAGGAAATTGGTCTTTTCGCGGCTCATGGAGGCAAACACAGGAGCAATTATCTCAGATGCTGCATTGGAATCGTGCAACAAAAGATCTCTCCGTGTTTTGGAGGTTTGATTGGCGTGCAAGCGATACCGCACGAGCCGATCGTCGGTATGGGCGACCATTCGGAAATCCGATGAGAAGATCCGGTACAGCATCAAAGCGTCCTGGTTGTAGCGCAACCCCTCATGGAAGGGCTCACACTCCTCAAAGACCGTACGGGGAATGAGCATACAGCACATATTCATCATATGGTTGCGGAGCAGATACAAAAGCACCTCCCGCCCCGTGTACACCCGTCCGTGTTCCAGGCTTTCTACCTCCTCGCGGATCACTTCCGAACGGCTGTTGATATGGGAGGAACCACAGAAGGCGATCACGCGATCTCTGTCGGGGAGCTCGTTCAGATAGCGAACCGATGTTGCCACCTTGTCCGGCAGATACAAGTCGTCGTGAGACAGCCAGGAAAAATAGTCTCCCGTCATGTTGCGGATTCCCCAATTCAGTGCCGAGGAAACGCCTCCGTTCTCTTTTTCAAAGTATCGGATGCGGCTTCCGTAGGAAAGGGCAACTTCACGCGTGGCGTTATCGTCCCGCGAGCCGTCGTTGACTACGATCACCTCAATATTCGGGTAGGTCTGGGCCAGCGCACTATCGATAGCCTCACGCATAAAATTTGCGCCGTTGTATACCGGTATGACAACCGAGACCTTGGGTTGAAAATCCGTTTGGTATTGATTGGACATATTTCTCTCCTATGGGGATCTCTGATCATTCCGCAGATCATGAACGATCCGTCGTTTGGGTGCCGAGAATATTCAGCGATTCTCTTCTGTCAGCGAGATCAGCTCGGTCTCCCTTTTTTGTACCACCAGGGTATGATCGGGAATATTCCCCTTCACCACACAGCCTGCGCCGATAACGCAGTTTTTTCCAATGGTCGTACCCCGCAGGATCACCACGTTTGCACCGATCCAGGAATTCGCTCCAATCACCACGGGCGAGTTCTTGTACTTCCCCGCCTTCAGGCCTCCTTCGGCACGAAAATCGTGATCGTGATCGTAGATCAGCACGTTGGGGCCGAATTCGACACCCTTCTGGATATGAATACTGTGACGGCAGACCAGAATGCACTGACAGCCAAAGCTACAGCCGTCGTCAATCCGAAGCGTTCCGCCGGCCAAGGCGGAAAAGCGGCAGCCGGAATGGGCTCTAACCTTACGGCCCAGCTTTATGTCGGCCCCCTTTCCCATAGAGATCACCACATTGGGGGAAAAGCGCTCGATGGGATGGTAATGGAATCGTCTGAAATAAAAGAGCTTCAGAAGCGCAAAGCGGAAAAACGAGTACAAGACCGAAATAATATTGGCAAACGCGTGTCTCATAAGCACCTCAGCGATTGTTTACACGTTTTTCTCGGGAAGCTCGAACACCTTGCCCAACTCCGTGTCGAAGGAATCGGGAACGAAATACATATATCCGCTCCAGGGGAAGTAGGTGATCTCGCCGAAATATATCTTTCCTTCGATGGAATAAAGATCGATACGAGCCGCAGGGAAATCGGCAGACAGGATGCGGGCGATACGCATCATCTCGTCGAAGGTGTCGGGCTTTTCGTAGTTGGCCGCATTGGAGGAATCTCCGATCACCACGTTCTGCTTAACCCAGTTGGTATCGTACACCACGTGGCAATAATCGGGGGTATAGCGTCCGTCCACACAGATAATGTAGGCGGGCTCACCGTTAAAGCAGAGGATTTTATAATCGCGGAGAGCCCCATTGACATTCTTCGGGTCCCGAAGCAGTTTTTCTGCGATCACAACCGGCTTCTCATCGGTCTCATATACCCACTCGCGCCCCGCAGACGCACCGCTCTCCATATAAAACACCTTGAATTGTGCGCGGATATCCTCGATATTCAGATCATGTTTATTCTCCACCAGCAAATTCGTGCTACTGCCGTTGCTCAGCTTAAGAACGAACTCATCCGGGAGACCGTCAAAGGATATTTCCTCAGCGGAATCGAACTTGGCGTACAGCTCGTTGAGAAGATGTCCGAGCCCCTTCGATTCCACGTATTCTCTGACCAAGTACTTATCTGCGCATTTCTGCATTACGGGGTCACGGTAATTGAGCTTGTACCACTGGATCTTTTCGGTATACCGCACGGGTTGCTTCAAGTGAAGCTTCCTGCCCATTTTTATGCGGTACTGAAGTTTAAGCATGGGCTTGGAGGGCACAAAACGGAGGGCTGACAGGATTTTAAAACGAAATGCTTTATTCTTGAATATTTTTTTGTAAAAGTCCATAACCATGTCCTTTGTAATTGATTGTTATGAGAGGGTCAAAAAGGGCACACACGTCGGTATGCCTGGTCCGATCTTCAGCGAGGATCGGCGGTCAACTCCGCCACTGTATCCAGATAGCGTTTCACCACGATGGCACGGTCAAATTCCCGCTCCATCTTGCGGCGTCCGGCCAATCCCATTGCACGTTTTTCCTCGTAGGAAAGCTCCATGAATGTCTCCACGGCCTCGATCAATTCCTCGCTGTTCTGTTCCTGCACAATGTAGCCATTCACACCGTGATCGATGGTCTCGCGGCAACCGGTGCGGTCAGTGGATATGATCGCTCTGCCCGTAGCGGCACCTTCCAGAAGAACGTTAGACATCCCTTCCGGATAATACGTAGGATGGATCACGCAATGCACGTCCTTCAAAAGCAACCGGGTGTCCTTCAGCAGACCGTGGTATCGAATCACGCCTTCTTGATGCAATCTCTCAATCAGATCACGGTATTCCTCGTCACAGGACCCGCAAACGTGGAATCCGGTATGGGGATAGCGGCTCTTCACCGCTTTAGCGGCATCTATGAACTGATCGATGCCCTTATCCTTGCGGATACGGGATACAAAGGCAAAATCGATCGTATCACCCGCCGGGTAGTCCAAGAGAGCGAATTTTTCCAGATTCACCCCCGACCCCGGGAGCAGGTCGTGTTTTCCCATCGCCAGCTTATGCTTCTCAAAAAATGCACGATCTCCGCAATTCTGGAAAAAGACCTTGGAAATACGCCGAAAGCCACGGCGGTACAACGCCAAAGTAATCTTTTGCATGAAGCCCTTATTGCCCAAGGCCGTTCCCAAGCCCGTAATATTGGCCACGTAGGGCACCTTGTATGCGGCAGCGGCCATGCCGCCGTATATATTGGGCTTGATGGTGTAGGTCAGCACCACGTCAGGGTGATGGTCGCGGATCAGCTTCTTATAATGCCGGATCAGCTTCAGATCCCGAAAAGGATTTGTACCGTTACTTTCCATGGGGGCCAACAGGACTGTCGCCCCGACCGCTTCGATCTCGGATACACGGTCTCCCTCCGGTGTGGATACCAAAACGCGATAACCTGCATGGATCAAGGCTCTTACAACCTCTAATCTGTAGTAAAGAATCACGACATCCTTATTAACCAAGATCAAAACGGTCTTTTCGGATGCAGTCTTCATAGTCGTTTTCTCCTTCACTTGTCACGAATTATGCCGGATACCGCCACACAGCGTGCGCATGGTATCCGACGAGACCTCTTGCGATCGGCGGCCGATCATGCCCCATCAAAGGGTACTCATTTAGTCAGAAATTCCTCACGCTCGGCCGAATGTGCTTCGGCATGGGGTTCAGTGGCTTCTGCAGACTCAGTCCGCTTCCGTTCCAACTCACCCGTACCGCCCTCGACAACGCCTTCAGATCGAAGCACGCTCTTAAAGGTTCCGAAAAAGCACTTACAATCAAAGCCAAAGCCGAGGCGTTTGACATATTCGCCATCCAGCCGAGCCTTGACTTCAATAGGCAACTCGTCTCGGCCATTGATTTGCGCCCACCCCGTCAAGCCGGGCTTCACGTCGTTAGCGCCATACTTGTCCCGTTCCTCGATCAGATCATACTGATTCCAAAGAGCCGGACGAGGCCCGATAAAGCTCATGGTTCCGACAAGGATACAGAAAAGCTGCGGAAGCTCATCGATGGAGGATTTTCGCATAAAACGCTGCCATTTACTGAGAATGGACTCAGCGTTCTGCAATTGATGCGTAGGTGTATCCTTTGGGGCTGACACCGGCATACTGCGGAATTTCAAAATGGTAAAATGCTCTTTATGTAAGCCGACACGCTTCTGCTTAAACAGAACGGGCCCGGGCGAATCGATTTTGATAATGATGGATACGATCAACAGCAGAGGAAGTAGCAGCACCAACAAAAAGAACGACAGAAATACATCAAAGAAACGCTTGAAAAAACAGGAATACATAACAAAAAACTCCAAAATTAAACAGTTTCCGTCGGAAACAATTATGCATATGGGTATTACGATTCATTATAGCACATCCTTGCATTTTTGTCAAGACTGAAACACTCTAATATCGAAAAATTACTTCTCTTTCTTTGTTTCTTTCGTTATAAGTCGATATACAACTTTCGTCAAATTTCGTCATTTTGACATTGAGAATAACCTTACCGCTACGGCTTTTGCAAAAAAGAACTCCGCATCGAAGACCGAAGAGAAGAATAGAGAACCTTTGAGAGAAAAGCAAAGCCCCCCCCTTATTCCGGTATACCAAGCATTAATCCTTTCCGAGAAATAAACGAGATAGGATAATACAATCCTTCAGAGTAGAAAAAACGGCTCTCAACCCGTTTGAATAATGTGCCTATTCTTATTAGGAAAAGAATAAGAGCTTATGCAATTGATTGAAGTGGTGCACCTTCAGGGATTCGAACCCTGCGATTTATCGCGTACCCACATGATTAAGAGTCAGTTGCTCTACACCTTAAATTTTAAAACAAAAAAGCCATTCAAGTAATGGTGCACCTTCAGGGATTCGAACCCGGGACCCACTGATTAAGAGTCAGTTGGTAGACCATCATGATCTAAAGGTGCTGGCTCCCCCTGTTGGACTTGAACCAACGACTCCCTGTAATAACCCAACTGACTCCACGTTGCTTCCGACAACTGCGCAAGTTTACCAACTCTGCGGGCTCCAAGGGACAAGCGTTGCGGTCAGCCGCCCTTCGGGCTGCTAACTATTAAGTATAGGAAGCCGTTGTTCGAATTCAATAGAGAAAAGCAAAACAGAAAAGGCCACGCGGTGCGTGACCTTTTCTGTTTTGGCTCCCCCTGTTGGACTTGAACCAACGAC